>NZ_BAABFA010000006.1:0-51381 GCF_039540515.1 Nemorincola caseinilytica
TGTGTTGGTGGTAACGATACCCGAACCGTCTATAGCCGCCACACCGGGTGCGCTGCTGCTCCATGTAGCACTACCCGAGCTGCTCGACATCACTGTAGTGGCACCCTGGCATACCGCATCCACACCGCTTATGGCATTGGGCTGCGGGTTCACCAGTATACCCTTGATAGCGATACAGCCGGTAGGCAGTATGTAGCTGATAACAGTATTGCCTGCACCCACACCTGTTACACTGCCGGTAGAAGGGTCTACAGAAGCTATAGCAGTATTGGCGCTGCTCCAGGTACCCAGCGGATCACTGTCGGAGAACGTGGTAGAGGCATCTACGCACACTGCCGATGCACCTGTGATAGCTGCCGGCAGCGGGTTCACTGTCACAGAACGTACAGAGATACAGCCGTTAGGCACCGTATAAGTGATATTGGCCACACCTACACCCATACCGCTTACAAGGCCTGTAGAAACATCCACAGTGGCCACAGATGCATTGCTGGTGCTCCATGTACCATTGAGGGTAGAACAATCAAGGTCTACTGTGCTGCCATGACATACAGTAACGCTAGCCGGCGATATAGCCGCAGGCGCTGGTATCACAGTAGCCGTGGCAGAGGTGTAGCAACCCGTAGTAGTGAATGTGTAAGTGATATTGGTATTACCTGCAGCTACGCCGGTAAGCGCACCTGTGCCCGAAACGATGGTAGCCTTGGCAGGATCGCTGCTTACCCATGTACCGCCCGCAGTGCTGCTAAGCGTATTGGTAACGCCTTCGCATACGGTAAGGTTACCGGCTATGGCAGCGGGCAACGGATTGGCAGTAACAGAGACAGGCACATTGGTCACACAACCCATGCTGGAAGTAACGGCCATATTATAGCTGTTGGTACCGGTAGCAGTAGGTGTCATGGTAGCTGTAGCGCAGTTGAGGCAGGAAAGACCCGCAGCACCGCTCCATGTATACGAAGATGACGGCATCACACCGGCTATCTTCACATTGTCTATGAGCCAGTAGAGAGAATTGGCATTATAAACGAAACGGACCTTCACATCGGCCTGGTTAGCAGCGCCGGGTATATCCATGCTGAACTCAGGATCGTTGGCATCCCATGCGCCATTATCGCCATTATCCGTTATTACCACCATCGGTCCGGTCACCTGGTTCACAAGCTCTGTCCACGGACCACCATTTATAGAGTACTCTACCGCAGCTGAAACATCCGGAGAGAACGAATACAGGTACTGGTTGAAAGTGAGGCGTACCGACCCATAGCTACCCATAGTAGAGAAAGAAGGAGAGGTAATGATGGTATTGGTACTACCAGTGCCTTGCAGATAGTGAGAACCATCTCCGTTGAAAGGCGCTATACCGGGAGAAGGTACTGTGGCCCAGCCGGTACCCAGTGTTGTGTTCACCGTCCACGGTGCTACACCGCTGTTGAAGTTCTGGCTGTGCAGTACCGTCTGCGGATCGGGCGAGCTGGCTGTGAACGTAGTACCATCACCAAGACATACCACGCCCGATGTAGATGGCGATATGCTCACTACCGGCAGCGGGTTCACTGTTACCTGGCGGGTGATGACGCAGGTATTGGTATTGGTGTAGCTGATGGTAGCGAAACCGGCCGTAACGCCTGTGACAATACCTGATGACAGGCCTATAGTAGCCACAGCCGGATCGGTAGACAGCCATGTACCTGTACCACCATCGGGGTGTGTAAATGTAGTGGTACCTGCCACACACGTCTGGAAGGCCGTAGGTGTGGTTATTGCCGCAGGCGTAGCATTCACCGTTATGTTACGCGTTACATAACATGCCGGACTTGTTGCATAAGTGATGTTGGCAGTACCCGCAGTAGCACCGCCCGTTACTGTGGCCACACCTGCAGCGCCCGTTACTGTGGCCACGCCGGTATTGCTGCTGGTCCATGTACCTACGGTAATGGTATTGCCCAGTGTTATGGTACGTCCCTGGCACACCTGCGAAAGTGCGCCTGTGATAGCCGCAGGAGGCGCAGACACTACAAAGCCTGCAGCATTGGATGGGAAGGATACGTTACATGAGTTCTTTACTACACAATAATAATATTTGGTGCCTACAGCAGCTACCGATGGCGAGTATGTAGCATTGGTAGCGCCCGATATAAGTGTACCGCCTGTATTCGAGTTGGTGGTACCATTATCGTACCACTGATAGGTAACGGTACCGGTAGCAGTAAGGCCCACACTCACAGGTATACCCTGGCAGGCGTTGGTAGTAGCAGGCGGTTGTACAGAAATGGGAGAAACGTTCACCAGAGAAAGTACACCTTCAAAACCGGCGCCGGTCACAGACCCATCAGAATAGAACTCGAAAGTAAGGGAGCCATCTGCGGCAGTAGATGTGAAGTCGGGAGGGAGACCATAGTACTGGCCTACCAGTGGCGCTCCCGTGCTGTTACCATTATATATCTTCAGCCAGTCGCAGCATGTCTCTACGGCAAAGGAGTTGAAGTGTATCTGCACTTTGCTGCCTGTTGCCGATGGGTAGAAGGTATACCTCGATGTTCCGGCAGATGCGTTATAGCTGCCTGACGGGCCGCCATCATCATAGAACATGCCGCTGCATATATTGGCAGACAGGTTGGTGTTGAACGACATGATGTAGCATGTGGTCATAGTGAAGTACTGGCTGGCCGTAGTAGCCGATGAAGCTCCGCAAGACACTATGCATTTGTAGTAGATATTGGCCGTAATGGTAGTATTGAATGTAGAGCTAGTAGCACCCGGCACGTTCGTCCACACAGAATTGTCCGGAGAGGATTGCCACTGGTAGGTAAGGCCCGAAACAAGTGAAGTACCGGAAAGCGCCAATGATGTAGCATATGCCGAGCAACCGTTGGTAACAGAAGCCACTATAGTGCCGGGCGTGGGGGTGCCGCTACAGGCCGGCAGCGCGGGATAGCTTTGCCAGCTCACATCATCCACATATATATCGTTACCATAGGCACTTGTAGCCCTTAATATAAAGTAGTTGGTAGCGCCGGTAAAGCCCGCCGGCAGGTTATATGTATATTGGTACCAGCCATCTGAACCTACTGTTGGCGACAGGCTTCTTGCCCTGTTCACGGTGCCCAGCAGTGTAGCGCCCGTCAGGTTGGCAGCAGTATTCACATATACATCTATCTTGTCGGCAGTACTGGGGTACAGACCATTTTCCCTGTACATCCAGAAGCTCACGTTGGCAGCAGAGGTACCTCTCGCAACGAGCGTAAACGCTGGGGTGATTATCGAACGTACACCGCCATTCGCACTCCACGAGTTGAACATGGCCATACCGGCGCCCGAATGCGGCCCGATGCCGGTGGGGTGGGCGGAAGTGGTGACCCTCGTCCATGTATTGCTTCCCGATGTCAGAAAGTTCGTCCATCCGGCAGGTACGAAGGTCGTTCCGTCAAAGCTCTCGGAGTTCAGTATCTGAGCTCGCCCTGCTAACCCTAAAAGGCAGAGCAACGTTGATAATAAGTAAATTCGCTTCATAGATTATGCTACATTTTAGTTATTAACACTTTCAATTAATATCCCCCGTTTTAATGCGACAAAGTCTAATTGCCATTAGGCAAAATGAAATAAACAATTATTTACTCTTAGTTTAAAGTTAAAGAAATAATACCTGATCTAACAAAATATTCTGAGAAAAAACTTTAACTAAAAGATAAAATTCATGATTTTCATGACGGTTACATATTTGAATCATATATAATTCATCTTGTTTTTTCAGGATTTTGCCAAAAGAATATGTATCATATCCGAAAAGTAATTTTTAGTTACTATTTTGAAGAACAAAAACAAAATAGATGTACATACCTCGGAAAGCCTTGCCGGTCGTGCTTCTTAGCCGCTCAGGTCATATTTACCGGGCTATATGTATGTACACACATGGGAGAACTGCCGTAAATGGTCGTTGAGAATATTAACCGATGGTGCTGGCATTCTGCCGGAAGGCAGCAAGCCGAACAGCACGTTCGTTCAGCATGACCGGTAATGATGCTATGAGTGAAAAAGGATCTGGTGCAGCTATATTAGCCGCAGGTCAAACGTATATACCCGCATGTTCGTCTTGTAGTAATAGATGATCGCTTTTCTATGTGATCTTATTTCCTTTGCTTACATTTACACATTACACTTGCATCAGTAGGTGTGAATGTTGTATGTGGGGTATACGGAATGAACATTTCTATCGACCACTACCAAAAACCTAAAAAAATGAAAAGACTACTATCTCTCTTTCTGCTTGTGGCTGCCGCAGTTCCTTCGTTCTCTCAAACAGCCACCTTCAGCCTTCCTGTAACGCCCTGCAACAACGATGGCGTTCTCACTGCCATCTTCACAGGCCTCACACCACCGCTCACCGTGCAGTGGACCACTATGGGCACTACCGGTACCACCATCACGCACAGTGGTGTCATGGGCATGACCGATGGCCTTACCGGCTATAGCGGCGGCCCCGTATACATTACCGCTTACGATGGCACCTCTATGGCCAGCAACTACTATCCCGGCACACCACCACTTACTTATACGCTTACATCCACACCCAATATATGTCCGGCGCTGGGTAGTGTATCGGGCACTGCAAGCGGCGGCACAGCGCCCTATACCTTTCAGTGGTACGATAGGTCTACGGGCTCTGTCGTAGCCTCCGGCGCCACTGCCAGCCTGCCCGAGGGCGACTATGGCGTTATAGTGACCGATGCTGCAGGATGTACCTTCGGCTCGCGCTACATCAGCGATACGGGCGGCTCTATAGGCTATGTGGGCTATACCGCTACCGTAACGGCCACACCTGCCAACTGTACCGATGGTACCGCCACTGTTGTAGCCGTAGGCGCTAGCGCGGTACCGCCACTCAGCTACCTCTGGAACACAGGCGCTACCACACCCGGCATCACAGGCCTTACAACAGGTAGTTACCAAGTAGAGATAACCGATGCCCTTGGCTGCCGCGCGACTACCGACTACGGCTCGATAATGAGCATCTACGACTCGCTCAATGTATTCGTACCGCAGACCACGGTTATTAGTGTTCCATCTACCATTACGCCTGCTACATGTACATCATCCGATGGCGCTATAGCTACTTTCCCATCGGGCGGTACGGCACCCTATACATACTCGTGGAGCAATGGCGCTACTACGGGTTCGCAAACAGGCCTCACAGCAGGTTTCTATTACCTTACCGTTACCGATGCCAATGGCTGCATAGGCACCAGCGGCATGAGCGTGACCGCTGCTACGCCTATACTCATCACCGCATCCAGCTCGCCTAGCCTTTGCACCAGCTCTACGGGCAATGCCAGCATCATCATCACCGGTGGTACGGCACCATATAGCACCACATGGTATACCACACCGGTGCAAACAAGCCCTACTGCCACATTGCTGCCCCCGGGCACATATGGTTTCCAGGTCACCGATGCGGTAGGCTGTGTTACCACCGGCGCGGTAACGGTTGCTCCTATCAATATCATTACAGGCGCGTTCACATCTACCAGCCCGCTCTGCGCACTGTCTAACGGTACTATCAACGTTACACCTGCCGGTGGTGCAGCGCCCTATACCTACCTGTGGAGCACAGGCGCTACTACAGCCACACTTGGTAGCGTACCCCAGGGTTCATACTCTGTACGCATCACCGACAATATGGGTTGCAAAAAGAACCTTTCTTATTACCTGCCGTCCTACTCTCCTGTAGGTGTAGGCCTTTCTACTACCGATGCTACCTGTATCTTCAACAATGATGGCTCTATCATAGCCACACCGTTCGGCGGTACTGCGCCATATAGCTATGGCTGGAGCACCGGCGGCACAGCTGCTACCATCACAGGTGTAGGTACAGGCCACTATTCTATTCATGTTACCGATGCCAGCGGCTGCACCGCCAGCAACCATGCCTTCCTCAACTACGACCATACCAATACCAGCTGCTACTGCACCATAGAAGGCACCATATACAACGATGCCAATGCCAACTGTACGCAGGATGCAGGTGAGAACGGCATCAACCACATACAGGTACACTGCACAGGCATAGGCTACACCTATACCGATGCTGCAGGTCATTATTCGTTCATAGTGCCATCAGGCTCTTATACCGTTACAGAGACCGTTCAGTCCTACTACCCGCTCTCTCCCTGCCAGACCAATGGCATACCGGTACTAGTTGCCGCAAGCACTGCATGTGTGCATACTATAAACTTTGCAAATGCTGCAGTACCTGTACACAACCTGCGCATCAGCACATCGAGCCTGGTACCTCCCGTACCCGGCAATGTATATAAGCAGCGTGTAGTGGTAGTGAACGAGGGCACCGTTACCGAAGACTCTATACAGAGCTCTTACCGCCACTTCGGCCAGTTGCTGCTGCCTACATTCACACCATCATCAGTGTATGCACCGGTCACCGGCGTACCATACAACTATATGTCTCCTGCATTGGGCTTCCCATCACTTGCGCCCGGCACCAGCCAGGACTTCGTGCTGAACTACAATGTACCCACCACCATACCGCTGGGTACCGTGGTGAATTTCAGGGATAGCGTGGGCTGGAACTCGCCTGTAAGCACATGGCTCGCCGACAATACACCTGCCAATAATGTCGCCCAGCACGCAGCCATAGTAGTAGCCTCATACGACCCCAACTACAAAGAGGTTACACCGCGCGGCACAGGCGCCAATGGCATCATCTACGCCAATGACACCGTGCTGGAATATACCGTACACTTCCAGAACCTGGGCACATGGTATGCACAGGATGTAGTAGTACTGGACACACTGGACAGTGATGTGGACTGGACCACGCTGCACCCTGTGTACGAGTCTGCTCCGTGCAAGATATCGCTCTACACCGCCGGCACGCAGAAGGTGGCCAAGTTCACGTTCAACAACATCAACCTGCCTCCGCAGATGTTCGACGACCTGCGCAGCAATGGCATGTTCACCTACACCGTGCGCGTGAACCCAGGCATAGCAGTAGGTACCCAGATCAGGAACCGCGCATCTATCTACTTCGACTATAACGAGCCTGTTATTACCAACTGGACGCTGAACACACTGGGTAGCACAGGCGGCCCATCGGTGGTGAACAATACGCCACAGGCTACAGCGAACACGCTCACCGTTTACCCCAACCCTGCCGGCGATGTGTTCCATGTCGTGGTGAACACAGAAAAAGGCGGCGCTACTACCATGATCATCACTGATGTGACCGGCAAGACCATGCTGAACAAGACAGTGACTCTGGCGCCCGGCACACAGGCCATCGCTACAGATATCCGCAATTTCTCTGCAGGCATCTACTTCGTGAATGTGCATGTAGATGGCGCTTCTTACACGCAGAAACTCGTAGTGGTGAAATAACCCCTACCCGGAAATACCTATACTACAAAGGCCCCGAACTCACGTTCGGGGCCTTTGCTTTTATGTCTATCTTCTATGACCTCATCAGTGCTCTACATGCACTGTGCAGGTAAGAGTATCCAGGCCGCTCACTATGGTATCGTCTATAGACATCATGTAGTGGCTCTCGTGCCCCGGGCGGGCATCGTGGCTGTATGTGCCACGGCCCCATATGGTCTTGCCATCGGCCGTCTGCACAGGTATGGTCACCTTGTTCGATACCCATGCACGCACCACCACACCGCTGCCCATCTGGTGCAAGTTGGTAAGCCGTAGCAGGTAGGGCGTATCTGTCACCGCAGATACGACAGATATATACCTGCCACTCAGGTCGCCTTCGCAGTAGTTGTAGCAAGAGTCGTAGGTGCCTGCCAGTATGGGTGCATAGTCGGGCGCGGCCACTATCCTCAATACTGCGTTATATGTCTGCACGCCGAATTTTTTGCTGTCCACTTTCAGTTGAAAGGGATGATCGCCCGCAGGCAGGCTACCCAGTTTCAGAGTGAACACACCACCCAGCAAATGAGTAACGGTAAGCGACGCAGGCGTTACCGTCACAGAAGATGGTAAGCCCTCTACAGTACATCTCAATGCATTGTCAGCTATATCGCCCTTCGTTACTTTGATGTAGAACGAGAAGTTGTAGTCTATACCGTTCTGCGTGCTCGATACCGAGTCGTACTTCATGGTATAGGCAAAATCATCCGTGCCATTGTTATCGCCACCGTTCTTGTTCTTTCTGCACCCCAATAGCAATGCAGGTACCAGCAGTGCCAGCCAATATCTTTTCATAAGATAAAGTTAGGCAGAAACTCGTTCGCACGGCTATAATGTACACAGGTGCGCCCATATACAGCATGACCTGCAGTTACTTATTAACTGCAGGTCATGCTGTATATGATGCCGTAACGGCTGTGTATACTTTTACTAAATATGCTGCCTGAAGTATTCCAGCGTGCGTTTCAGGCCTTCGTGCCTGTCTACCTTTGGTTCCCAGCCCAGTATCTCTTTGGCCTTGGTTATGTTCGGCTGGCGCTGCTTGGGGTCGTCCTGAGGCAGCGGCTCGAAAACTATCTTCGACTTAGAGCCAGTAAGCGCCAGTACTTCCTCTGCAAATTGCAGCAGGGTTATCTCTGCAGGGTTGCCTATGTTCACAGGTTTGTGGTAGTCGCTCAGCAGCAGCCTGTATATACCTTCTACAAGGTCGTCTACATAGCAGAACGAGCGCGTCTGCGAGCCATCTCCATATACGGTCACATCCTCGCCCCGCAGCGCCTGGCTCATGAAGGTAGGCAGCGCACGGCCGTCATCTAGCCTCATGCGCGGGCCATAGGTATTGAATATGCGTATGATGCGGGTCTCTACATTGTGGTAGTTGTGGTAGGCCATAGTGATGCTCTCCATAAAGCGTTTGGCCTCGTCATATACACCACGCGGGCCTACGGGGTTCACATTGCCCCAGTATTCCTCTGTCTGCGGGTGTATCAGCGGATCGCCATATACCTCCGATGTAGATGCCACCAGTATGCGTGCGCCCTTGGCCTTGGCCAGGCCCAGCAGGTTGTGCGTGCCCAGTGCGCCCACCTTCAGTGTCTGTATAGGCATCTTCAGGTAATCTATGGGGCTGGCCGGCGATGCGAAATGCAGTATATAATCTATGTTGCCCGGCACATGTACGAACTTCGTCACATCGTGATGATAGAACTGGAATTCCTTTACGGGGAACAGGTGCTCTATGTTCTTGATGTTGCCGGTGAGTAGGTTGTCCATGCCCACCACCTCGTACCCTTCGCGCAGGAAGCGGTCGCACAGGTGCGACCCAAGGAAACCGGCAGCGCCGGTTATGAGTATTCTCTTTGCCATGTAATGCTATTAGTGTCTTGTGTTTAGTCCATTGTACCGCGCTCGCGTATGATGCTGCCATCCTGCACGGCCAGTGTCTCCCTTACATGGGGGTGCACTACCTTGCGGCCTATGCTTTCGTAGTAGAAGCCCAGTGTCTGCATCTTCTCCATAGAGTACACGTTGCGGCCGTCGAATATGGCCGGGTGTACCAGTATGCTTGCTATGCGGTCGAAGTCGGGGTTGCGGAATTCGCTCCACTCTGTTACTATTATTAGTGCACTTGCGCCCTCCAGTGCATCGTACTGGTCTTCTGCATAATGCACCTTATCGCCCATCAGTTGCCTTACATTGTTCATACCCTCGGGGTCGAACACGCGCAGCTTCGCACCTGCGCCGGTAAGCTCCTCTATCAGGTCCAGCGCCGGTGCATCGCGTATATCATCGGTCTCGGGCTTGAAGGAAAGCCCCCATACTGCGAATGTGAGGCCCGAAAGGTCGCTGCCAAAATAGTTGCGCACCTTGCCACCCAGTATCTTCTTCTGCAGGTCGTTCACATGCATCACCACGTTCACCAGCTTGTAGTCATAGTCCATTTCCATGGCAGTATGGGCCAGCGCCTTCACATCTTTAGGGAAGCAGCTGCCGCCATAGCCTATACCGGGGAACAGGAAGCGCTTGCCTATGCGGCTATCGGCGCCCATACCTATACGCACCCAGTCTACATTGGCGCCTGCTTTTTCGCACAGGTTGGCCATTTCGTTCATGAAAGATATACGCATGGCCAGGTAAGAGTTGGCAGCGTATTTCGTCATTTCCGATGAGCGCTCGTCCATAAAGTATATGGGGTTGCCCTGCCTTACAAAAGGCTGGTACAGCTCATCCATAACCTTGCGGGCCTTCTCCGAAGACGAGCCTATCACCACCCTGTCGGGCTTCAGGAAGTCGTCTACGGCCACGCCCTCGCGCAGGAACTCGGGATTCGATACCACATCGTACAAAGACCTGTCCAGCCTTTGTGCCAGCACGGCGGCCACCTTTTCGGCAGTGCCTACAGGTACGGTGCTCTTGTTCACTATCACGGTATACTTGGTAATGATCTTGCTCAGGTCGTCGGCCACCTGCAGTACATATTGCAGGTCGGCAGAGCCATCCTTGCCGGGGGGCGTAGGCAGCGCCAGGAATATCACACGCGCATCGGCTATACCCTCTGTTATAGAGGTAGTGAACTGCAGCCTGCGCTCCTTTATATTGCGCTCCAGCAATACATCCAGCCCAGGCTCATATATGGGGGTCTTGCCCTGTTTCAGGCTTTCTATCTTGCGCTGGTCTATATCTATACATACAACATTGTTGCCGGTCTCGGCAAAGCAGGTTCCTGTCACCAGCCCTACATAGCCGGTACCTATTATCGCTAATTGCATCTTAGTTGCTTAACTTTTTAGGGCGTAAAAGTAAATAATATTTTGCTTGTGTCCTTGCCTGCCTGCATATATTCATGCAGTTATACATTCGTCTCAGGCCAGCAGCAGGAATACCGCAGGCGCTTTTTCCAGCGCAGGGGTATCTTTTTTCCATTCGGCCACCGTACGCGTGCTTATATATTCGTCCGCAGCGGTCACATTCATGGCTATGCATATGCGTGTACCCGGTGCACAGGTACGCAGCAGGTCTTGCAGCAGCGGGTTGTTGCGGTAGGGCGTTTCTATGAAAAGCTGGGTCTGTTTTTCCCTCTGCGAGCGTGCCTCCAGGTCTTTTATGGCCTTGCTGCGGGCAGGCTCTTTTACCGGCAGGTAGCCATTGAAGGCAAAGCTCTGCCCGTTCAGCCCCGATGCCATCAGGGCCAGCAGCAATGAACTGGGACCAGTGAGCGGCACCACCTTTGCGCCCATAGTGTGGGCTATGGCCACCAGCGCACTGCCGGGATCGGCCACGCCGGGGCAGCCTGCCTCGCTCATTATACCTATGTCCACACCCTGCTTCAGCCATGTACGCAGCAGGGCGGTATCGGGGCCGTTGTGCTTGTCTATCTCAGAGAAATGTATGTCGTCTATCACCAATGTAGCATGCAGCGACCGCAGAAAGCGCCTCGCCGTGCGTATGTTCTCTACAAAATAGTGCCTGATACCGGTGGTATACCTGGCCACATCGGGCGACAGGGTATGGTTGGCGCCCTCTGCTACCGGCAGCGGTACCATATATATGGTGCTTCTTGGTGCGGTCATGCCCTTGCTGGCTTTTTTGCAGGGTGAAGGTAATGTTTTTATCGCCCGCCCACCCCTGCCATGCGCGCAATAGCCCTAATTTTGATGCATGATCCTGCCACCCTCCTTCTACCAGCGGGCCGATGTACTTACCATAGCCCGCGAGCTACTGGGAAAGGTCATCGTCACCCGGTTCAATGGCATCATCACATCGGCTATGATAACCGAGACCGAGGCCTATGCAGGCGCGCCAGACCGTGCCTCGCACGCCTTTGGCAACAGGCGCACCACCCGCACCGAGGTGATGTATGCTACCGGGGGTGTGGCCTATGTATACCTGTGTTATGGTATTCACCACCTGTTCAATGTAGTGACCAATGCAGGCGATATACCCCATGCCGTGCTGGTGCGTGCCGTAGAGCCGCTGGAAGGCATAGAGGACATGCTGCTGCGGCGTGGCAGGCATATGGTCACGCCCCAGCTCACGGCCGGGCCCGGTGCGCTCAGTGTGGCGCTGGGCATACATACCTCGCATACAGGCACATCGCTGCAGGGGCCGGAGATAACGATAGAGGACAGGGGCATAAAAGTGCGCCCCAAAAACATAGTGGCCACACCGCGCATAGGTGTTGCCTATGCGCAGGAAGACGCCCTGCTACCCTACCGTTTCTACATTAGCGGCAATGCCTTTGTAAGCAAGGGCAAATACCTCACAGAGCTATGATAGCATTTTTAGCCCCTCCCGAACCTCCCCAATGGGGAGGAGGTGGTTTGAAACCGTATTACTCATTATTTGCTACGGTATATAAATGTCTAATACCAATTTGACTTCAAAATTCGGCACAGGAAAATTTCACGTTATAGCGCTCATAGTTCACCTCCTCCCCTTTGGGGAGGTTCGGGAGGGGCCAAAAAAACGCCTGTTTTCATTGTCTAATTGGTATAAATGGCATTATACCATTTCGACATTTACATTTTGCATGCAAAATGTTTCCTCTACATTCAACAGTTCATCACTTCCCCTCGGGGGAGGCCGGGAGGGGCTAAAAAAAAGACCGGCACATGTGCCGGTCTTTTAAATATTGTACGCTATATCTATTAATACAGCTTAGGACAAGACCAGTTGTAGTTGGGGTTCCTTTCGCGCTTATTGATACGGCCGAAGTATATGAGCGATATCTCGTAAGCACCTGCGCTGCGGGTAGCAGGTGTGAAGCTGGATATGTTCACATCATAACTGATACCTATACGCATCTTAGACCACTCTATACCTACATAGGGCGATACGGCATCCTGGTAGCGGTACCAGCCGCCCAGGTAGAAGATGGTGTTCTTCTGGTATTCCTCGTCATGCTCGGGGTTCAGTACGAAGCCCACAGCAGCGCCTACGGCCACCTCTGTAGAGCCGCCCTGCTGCTGGAAGATACCACTTGCATACAGTACGGTATTGGGGTTCATATCGAAAGAGCCGCCCACATATGCGGTATGGCGGGCATGTATCTTGTTCTGATCCTCGTTCAGGAACGTCTCTACAGGTTTTGTGAGGTGGTACTGCGAGTAGCCCAGGTAGAAGGTAACATGGTCTGCCACCTGGCCCGAGTACATAGCACCCAGGTTTATATCAGGATAGGTAAGGTCCGTATTGTTGAACTTCTCGTTGGTAGGATATGCCAGTGTACCATTGCCATTGTTGTACATGTCCTCGAACGTCAGCCTTGCAAAGTTCAGGTTCTTCTGTACCAGGTTGGCCTGCAGGCCTATAGACAGGTGCTGCAACCTGTCGCGGCCAAAGGCCTTGTGATATGCCAGCGAGCCACCTACTGTAGTATTGGTAAGGCCACCCGAGCCCGATTTGTCGTAGAAACCAAGTATACCTATACCCAGCGCATCGCCCTCGGGCAGCTTGCCTTTCAGTGCGGCTATATCGAAGGAAAGTGATGCGGTAGTATAAGGGTTTGGCGACACAGAGCCCCACTGAGAGCGGTAATTGCCCGAAAAACGAAGGTCATCGGCAACGAGACCCGTCATTGCAGGATTCAGTGTGAGCGGCGATGTGAAATATTGAGTGAAGTGTATATCCTGTGCCCTCAGGCTGCCCGATAAAAGTGTCACTACACATACTCCGGATAATAATTTCTTCATCTTGGTCAGATATTTAGGATCGGTGGCTATGATAAACGAACCACCAAATTAAGCCAATAATTCCTTCCATACAAGACATTCAAAAATTTATTTTAGTTGGGTAGTAATTGCTATCAGATAAATTTTTTTATTCTCAATGCATATAACACCTCTTTAACGTGTTCTTCGGGCCGGCATTATTTTTATAATATGAACATATTCTTTCCTTCAAGAACGTATTCCCGCCATCTGCATTCATCCTCATTTTGTTGTTCTTCATCCCAACCACGACATTTGCTGTGTTTCTAAAATGTGTGCCCACTAACGGGCAAAACAGGTATGACCAAGGTAGAACAGATAGCACGATGGTGCCAGGGCGAATGGCTGGCAGTGGCAGACAAGGATGCCGCACTGACAGAATTGTGTATAGACAGCCGCAATATAGAAGACCCGGCAACTACCCTTTTCATAGCCCTGCGGTCGCCCATGCGCGATGGCCACGGCTTCATTGCCGATGCCTGGCAGCGCGGAGTGCGCAACTTTCTCATATCCCACCCCATAGACACCCTGCCGCAGGATAGCAATGTGATACTGGTAAAAGACACCCTGGCAGCACTGCAACAGGTGGCTGCGGCACACCGCAAGCAGTTCCACATACCGGTGATAGGCATTACGGGCAGCAATGGCAAGACCATAGTGAAGGAATGGCTGGCAGCCCTGCTCAGCGAAGACCGCAGCATAGTGCGCAGCCCGCGCAGCTACAATTCGCAGATAGGCGTGCCGCTTTCGGTATGGCTTATGGCGCCGGAACATCAGTTGGCCATCTTCGAGGCAGGCATATCGCAGCCCGGCGAAATGGAAAAGCTGGAACGCATCATTCACCCCGACATAGGTATCTTCACCAACATAGGCGAGGCCCACAGCGAGGGCTTCCTCAATACCCGGCAAAAGATAAATGAGAAGCTCATACTCTTCCGCCATGTGAAGCAACTGGTATACTGCAGCGACCAGGTGCAACTGCACGAGTGCATAGTACAGTATACGCACGCCCTGCGTGGCAATGACAGCAGCAGCGGCATACAGCTATTCACCTGGTCGCGCAGGCAGGCCGCCGACCTGCAGGTGACACATACCCACAGCACCAATGGCAAGACCACCATACAGGCCCTCTACGATGGCAGCGAGATACAGGTGACCATACCTTTTACCGATGAGGCCTCTGTAGAGAATGCCATACACTGCTGGTGTACCCTGCTGCTGCTGAGCGTGCCGCAAAACGATATACGGGAACGCATGATGGGATTGCAACCCATCTCCATGCGCATGGAGATAAAGCACGGCATCAACGATTCTACCCTCATCAACGACACCTACAATTCCGACCTCACATCGCTGCAACTGGCGCTCAACTACCTGGGCCAGCAGCGGCAGCACAGCTACCATACCGTCATCATGTCCGACATACTGCAGCCCGGCAAGCGCGACCTGGACCTGTACGACGAGGTGGCCGAATACATGAGCCGCCGCAATGTGCAGCGTTTCATAGGCATTGGTCCGGCGCTGTACAAGAACAAGGCATCTTTCCGCAAGTACAAGCAGCTGCGCAGCATATTCTTCCGGTCTACCGAGCATTTCCTGAAGAACTTCCACATGCTCTCTTTCGATAAAGAGGCCATACTGCTGAAGGGCGCGCGCGCCTTTACCTTCGAGAAGATAAGTGTGCTGCTGGAACAGAAGGTACACCAGACCGTCATGTCCATAGACCTTTCGGCACTGCGCCACAACCTTGATGTGTACCGCTCTCTGCTGAGGCCCGGTGTGCGCACCATGGCCATGGTAAAGGCATTTGCCTATGGCAGTGGCAGCTACGAGATAGCCAACCTGCTGCAGTACGCAGGCATTGACTATCTGGCAGTGGCCTATACCGATGAGGGCGTGGCCCTGCGCCGTGCAGGCATAAAGGTGCCCATCATGGTCATGAGCCCCGATGCCACCTCCTTCGACAGGATGATAGCGTGGAAGCTGGAACCCGAGCTGTACAACTTCCGCTCGTTCGATGCGTTCACGGCCATAGCAGCTACACTACAGGTGAGCCAGTACCCTGTACACATCAAGCTCGATACGGGCATGCACCGCCTGGGCTTCAATGCCGCCGATATGGATGCACTTGCAGAGCGCATAGCAGCACAGCCGGGTATAAAGGTGGCCAGCATATTCAGCCACCTGGCGGCCAGCGACGATGCTGCGCAGGACGACTTCACCCGCCAACAGGCAGCCGCCTTCGATACTATGAGCGGCAAGCTGGTGCAGCACCTGCCCTATACACCCATAAGGCACCTGTGCAATACCGCAGGCATAGCCCGCCACACCTCGCTACAGTACGATATGGTGCGCCTGGGCCTGGGCCTCTACGGTATAGACAGCAGCGCCAGCCTGCAGGGCAGGCTGCGGCAGGTAAGCACCCTGCGCACCAGCATAGCACAGGTACGCCATGTACCCGCGGGCGATAGCATAGGGTATGGCCACCACACCATAGCCCCGCGCGATATGCGCATAGCCACCATATGCATAGGCTATGCCGATGGCTACCCCCGCAGCCTGGGCAATGGCAAGGCCCATGTCATCATCAACGGCAGGCCGGCGCCCACAGTGGGCAGTATATGCATGGATATGTGCATGACCGACATTACCGACATACCCGGCGTGGCCGAGGGCGATGAGGCCATCGTGTTCGGGCAAGACCTGGCAGTTACTCAACTGGCCTCATGGGCGGGTACCATACCCTACGAGATAATGACCGGCATATCGCAGCGGGTGAAGCGGGTATATACCAACGGGGAATAACTAGTTTCCGGCTCTTATACAATGATCGCCAATAAGTACGATATGTTAATTATCGATATTGTCTCGGCGGCTGGTAGTATTTTTGTCTAAAGCGCAGCGCTATGTTCTCCAGGAAGATACCCGTTTATTACCTTATCATCTGCATCGTTGTCTTCTCCGGCGCCAGCTATCTTATATCATCGATGCTACTGAAAAAGAACCGGTCGGAAGAAGCACCTGCATCGGCCGATATGGCGACCACCCCCGATTGCGCACCCGGGGTCACGCGCCTCACAGGCTTCAACCATATAGGCCCCATAGCCAATGCAGCCAAAGACTGCGAAGCAGGGTCGCTGATGCCGCTGAAGATGAACATAGCCAGCTATATAGAAAGGGAACAGCAGGCAGGCAATGCCATACAGGCATCGGTATACCTGCGCCGCCTGGCCGATGAAAGCTGGATGAACGTGAACCCCAACGATGTGTTCCACCCTGCATCGCTGCTGAAGGTGCCCCAGCTCATAGCCTACCTGAAGAAGGCAGAAAGCGAACCCGGCCTGCTGGAAAAGAAATTCCTATTCGAAAAACCACACCAGGACATGCCCAACCAATATTACTCTGCCCGCACTTTGCAGCCGGGGCATAGCTATACCATAAAAGAGCTTTTCCACTTCATGATAGTGTACTCGGATAATAATGCCAATATGGAGCTGGTAACAAGAATGGATATGAATGTCTTTGAAGGAACATTCAAAGCCATGAAACTGACCATACCCAATATGCACGATTATAGCTACCAGGTAAGCACGCGCGATTATTCAAAGTTCCTGGAGCTGCTTTTCAATGCCTCCTACCTGTCCATAGACGCATCGGAATATGCCACAGAGCTGCTGGCAGAATCTACTTTCAAAGAAGGCCTTGTAAAGAAGATACCTAAGAACATAGCCGTAGCGCACAAGATGGGCGAATGGGGCGATGGCAATACCGTAGAGCTGCACGACTGCGGCATAGTGTATGTAGATAAGAATCCCTACATCATATCGGTAATGACGCGCGGCAGGGATATGGCCCGCCTGTCCGACATAATAGCCAACATATCCAGCATGGCCTACGACGTAATGTCCACGCCGGCCTTCGCTACACAGGCCACAGCACAGCGTTAGTCTCCTTTTAGTAGTTGCATCACCTTATCGGCATCGGCCTGCGTATTGGCATTCAGTATCTTGGCGGCATCGGGGGCATCCAGCATACGCACATTCGCCTCGTTGAAGATAAGCGCCTTGCGCGGACACTTATACCCATTGGCTATATGCTGTAGTAGTATCGCATATGCGGCAGGCTCCCATATCGTCACCAGTGGTTCGGGCAGCCCATCCTCCGGCCCGCGAAATGTAGTAGCTATACCTTTTGCATCCCTGTTAGCTATCAGGTATCTCAGTGTACCGGCATCCAGCAGTGGCAGGTCGCAGGCCACTACCAGCCACGCCACATCCGGCCGCGCCCTGAATGCCGATAAGATGGCTATGAGCGGTCCGCCACCCTCATAGCTGTCGGGTAGTGTGTGGTATGCGGCATCTATCTCGTCCTGCTGCTCTGCCCTGCACGATATGTATACATGCTCGCACAACGGCGCCAGCATATCTGCCATATAGTAGCGCTGCTCGCGCCCATGCCACGGTATGGCACCCTTGTCTCGCCCCATGCGCACACTGCGCCCGCCTGCCAGTACCAGCCCGTACAATGGCGCCATATCACTCCTCTCTCCTGAAGTCACGTTTGCCTCCCGTTTTTTCTATCAGCCTTGTTTCCTTTATCACTATGTCGTGGCTCATGGCCTTGCACATATCGTATATGGTCAGTGCTGCCATAGTGGCGCCTACCATGGCCTCCATCTCTATACCCGTCTTTGCGGTTATGCTGGCAGTGCAGTCTATCACTACTTCCTGCCTGTCGTTCACATGTATCTCTATATCGCAGCTATCCATACCCAGCGGGTGGCACAGTGGTATCAGCTCACCCGTTCTCTTTGCGGCCATTATACCGCCTATCACAGCGGCCTGGAACACCGACCCCTTCTTCGACCGTATATCGCCATGCTCCAGGTGGCGCATCATTTCCTGCGGCAGCACCACTATGCTGCGCGCCCTGGCCGTACGCAGTGTGGCCTCTTTGGCCGCTACGTTCACCATCTTTACACGGCCCTGTTCATCCAGGTGAGATAATTCGTTCATCGTTTATACTATTCGTTTGAAGGGCCAGATCATGTATACTGCCCCCTGTTCATGTTCATCTTTGTCCTCGGGTAGTTCCATAAAGGCATTGGCCGCTACCAGGTTGGCATGATCGCCCGATCCGTTGCCCTCTATGGGCATGGCCACCAGTTGACCTGTGTCGCTCACATGTACCCTTACCTGTAAGAAGTATTGCAGCCTTGGCGTGAAGGTAACATGCGCTCCCAGCACAGCATAGTGTGGCCTCACGGCCTCGCCATGCAGCGATGCATGCAGCCACGGCACCAGGTACCTATAGGTACACATAAATGCCGATACAGGATTGCCCGGGAACGCGAATACCAATGCACCCGATGCCCCATACCGCCCGAACCAGAAGGGCTTGCCCGGCCGCTGCCGCACCTTGTGGAACAACTGCTCTACCCCCAGTACCTGCAGCGCCTGCGGCACATGATCGTACAGCCCCATAGATACGCCTCCGCTCAGTATCACCACATCGTATATGGCCAGGCACTCGCCTATCTGCTGCCGCATGATGGCGGCATCATCGTTCATATGCTTTGTACCTGCCTCTATGCCATAGTACCGCAGCGCAGCCTTTATGGCATAGCTGTTCGATCGTCTTATCTGGTATTCACCGGGTACTTTGTCCACATCCACCAGTTCGTCCCCTGTAGATATGATCACCACCCGCGGCACCTCCCTTGCCTTTATACTATCCTGTCCTACCGATGCCGCTATGCTTATCACGGCAGCATCTATCATGATGCCTGCAAGGGCTACGGCATCGCCTGCTTGTTTGTCTCTACCCTTGCGGTGTATATTGGCACCCTGCCTTATGGCATCGGGTGTTATAGTAGCCATGCCCTCTTTTATCTCCACATCCTCATACCGCACTACGGTATCTGTGCTAGCAGGCAGGGCACAGCCAGTCATCAGCTCTATACATTCATCATCGGCAGTTATATCTATGGGCATATCTCCCGCGGCCATGGTAGCTTTTATACGGAAAGAACACATGCCTTCGGCAAAGGCCCGGTAACGAATGGCGATGCCATCCATGGTCACACGGTCGTATGGGGGAAGGTCTCTGTCGGCAAGTATATCTTCTGCCAATACCCTGCCCACTGCCTTGTCCAGCGGCACTTCTGCCACCCCATAGGTACGGGCATGGTCCAGTATTATCTTTTCTGCTTCTGTTACGGAGATCAAGCGATGGTTTTATTGCTCAAAGCTACATCATTTGCCTAGCCCGGCGCACACCTCATCACCTATCCACTACTATGCGGTATACGGCATTGCCGGCATCGGTCTGCAGCTCCAGCATATATACGCCATTGGCCAGGCCTGTGGGTAGCTGTATGCGGTCATCTACCACGCCATTGCGCACATCCATATGGCGGCTGTATACTTCGCGCCCTACAAGGTCGCGCACTACTATACCGGCAGTTGTCGCACCTTGTACATTACCCGTTATAGCGAACTGGCCATTGCTGGGGTTAGGTACAACACTCATAGCCAGTGCGCCACCTGCAGCACCTACAGCTAATGTGGCAGGCAGTACGCGCATACGCACAGAGTTGAACGAGTAATAAGCGCACACACCACTACCCCTCACATGGCAGCTCACAGAATCCTCGTCTCGCAACTCATCGGTCACAAATGTGGCATTGGTAGCACCGTTCACAGGTATATTGTTCACTATCCACTGATATTTGGGTGTGCTACCGCCTCCTGTCACGGTAGCGGTCAGCGTAGCGGTCTTCCCGGCTTCAACGGTCAGGCCAGGCTTTGCGTTCAGGCCCACTACAGGCAGGTAGGCCGCATCTACCGACATTGTGACCCCTGCCGACGATACGGTATCGGCAAAGATGCATGGCAAAGTGCTTGCAAGTTTGCACACCACCACATCGCCATGGGTGGGTACATAGTTATAGGTGAGCCCGCTGCCTGCAAAGGCACCATTCCTTAGCCACCATATGGCAGGTGCTGTTCCGCCATTGGTGGGTTTGGCTATGAAGGCCGCCATACTGCCCTGGCACAATGTGCCCATAGGCGCTGTGGTGGTACTTACCGCCGGCAGCACATTACTGGTCACATGCATCGCTATATCGTCATGGGCATAGTTGTCGGTCACACATAGCTCTGTGCTACTGAGTCTGGATGTGATCACATCGCCCTGCACGGGTGTATACAGCAGTGTATCTGCCAGCTCGCCCTGTATTATCTCGCCGTTCACATACCAGGTATAGGTGGGGTCCACACCACCATACACAGGCGTGGCTGTAAATAGCACCGCAGTACCTGCACACAGTATGCCCGGCGCGTCCGATGTTACGGTAACAGACGGTGTCACCATTGGCTGTATGGTAAAGGTATCGGAACTGGCAGTGGTGCCGCAGTAGTTGGTAACCGCATAAGATATCATTGCCGTACCGGCGCTCACACCTGTGAGCAGGCCACCCGCATCTACCGTAGCCACAGCCACATTGCCCGACGACCATATGCCCGATGGCGTGGCATTGTTCAGTACTACTACCCATGCAGGGCATAGTATGTTCATGCCTGTTATACCAGGCACCACAGGCAGCTCCTCTACAAATACTTTCTTTGTGGCCGTGCGTGTCACACAACTGTTGGTTGCGGTATAGCTGATGGTATCCAGCCCGCGCGCTATGCCCGACACAAGGCCACCCGCCACCGTTGCCGATGCATTGCCGGCGGCCCATACGCCACCCTGCAGCGCATTGGATAGCAATATGCGGTCGCCTGCGCATACCGTATCATCACCTGTTATAGCAGGCATGCCCACTATGTTCTCTACTTCGTTGGTCATCACCACAGGATTGTCGTCGAAGTATATACCTACACGATGCCTGATGTGCGTACCATCGGGTACACCGTTACGCGCATTGATGTTGAATATCACCATGCCCTTATTGTCGTCATGCTGAGAGCTGTCTGCCAGTTGTATGTCAGGGAAGTCGAAACGTGCTATGGTATACCCGCCATCGTTCATCACAGATATGTTCATGGCATGCGATGCTATCACGGGCGCTATGCTCGCAGGGTCCAGGTACTCCGATAGTGTATCCAGTACATGCACGTTCTCTGCGGCGGCATTGCCCATGTTCTCGAAGCGTACACGGTACTGCAGTTGCGCACATGGCAGTATGTTGCCCGCAGGCGTTACCATTATATCGTTCGGGTCGTAGGAAGACTTAACGGTATCTATGCGACTCACAGTATTGTTGGCCAGGTCGGTCTCTCCGCTGCCTGCCGTTACTGTTACAGTACTGGCTATTGTATCGCCCGGCATCAGCCAGTTGGTAGGTGGCTCATAGCGCTCCAGGTATACTGTCATATAGGTAGGCCCTGTAGATACAGTATGCGGTGGCAGGTTCCACGTTATGGTATTGCCCGCTACCGTTGTAGGGGTTATGGTAGCATACTGGTAGTCGTATTTGTGGCTGAATGTAAAGGTCACCGTAGGGCTGGTGGCATCGCAGTGATAATTATTGATCACCATATCGTACCGCGCAGTATGCCTGCCGCATCGCATAGTACCTGCAACAGCCACATCCACACCGGGCGTGCCAGAGCAATTGGTGGCTATATAGTTGGTAGAGAATGTGGCATCGGTGGTAACGGTATCATACAGTACCCCCCCCGGCAGGCAGGATATAACAAAACCCGAATGCACCACCATGGGCCTGAACCCATACACCGTTCCGGGCGCACCATATACCTGGTAGAAGAAACCACTGGTAGATACCACGGTATCTATAGGCACCCCTGCAGAATCTATCGCGGTTAGCACGGGCAGCATATTGTATGCCTCACCACCGTCGAAGTTGCAGTTGGTATTATTGTCGCTGTAGAATTTCACAGGTATTGTGCGGCAGAAATAATGCTCGTAAGAAAATGACACCGAATCACTGGGTACGCCACCGTTCAGCAGCACATGCTTCACAGTATAGCTACCCGGCGAGCTGTACACATGATATACCTGTGCCGTTCCGCTCGTGGTACCGCCCAATGCCTGTACGGCATCGGTACCATCGCCGAAGTAAGTATGCACCGCCATAAGTGGCCCATATGCGCAAGACGACACATGAAAGCGTGTAGCATAGCACGATGTATCTGTTGTGGGCACTACGCTATGCACATCTATTCCTGCAGTAGCCGTTATAGCTACCTCCGAAGAAATGCGCGACAGCCCGCTTGTGCCGCAGCTCACCACATTGCGGTACTGCACAGCCGCCGATACCGGCGCGCTATACGTCCAGTTGGTAGCTCCTGTTATGTTTGTCCAACCCGCACCTGTGTTCTGCTGCCACTGGAAATCTATACCACATGGCGCACCTCCCATTTCCACGCTCAGCGATACCGTACTGCCCACACACGCTGTGGTGGCCGATGCGTTCGCCGTAGCCGTGTCCGGCATACCCGAGCATGGTGCCGATGTACTTACCATCACAGGTGCAGAGGCACTGCACCCTGTGACCACAGTATAAGAAACAGTAGTAGTACCCGGGCTCATCGCCGTTAGCACACCTGTGAACATGTTCACGGTCGCTACGGCATCATTATCGCTTGCCCATGTACCGCCTATCGTAGCACTGGATAGTGTAGCTGTAGAGCCGGGGCAAAAGGCCGATGCCGCGCCAACTATAGCTGCGGGAAGAGGGTTCACGGTAACATATGCAGTACGTCTGCAGTTGCTGGGAGTAGCGAAGGTAATGACACATGCTCCCGCAGACACTCCTCTCATCGTTCCCGCGGCATCAATAGTGGCCACCGATGTATTAGAGCTGCTCCATGTACCCACGGGCCCGCTGCTGAGCGTAGAGGTACCACCCACGCATATCTGCATGGTCCCGAAAATACTCATAGGCAAATTATTGACCGTCACCACGGCCTCCGCCCGGCAACCATTGGGCATTATGTAGCTCACACGCGCTGTCCCTCCACTAAGCCCCACCATTATACCCGATGCAGGGTTGATGGTGGCAACACCAGCATTGCTGCTGCTCCAGGTGCCACCCGGCGTTGTACACGAAAGTGTGGTCACCAATCCGTCGCAGAATGCCAGGTCACCCAGTATAGCTGTCGGCGGCGCATTCACCGTTACAGTAGTAGTAGTGCGGCATGTGGTAGGCAGCGTATAGGTAATGATCGCCGTGCCCGTGTTCTGGCCTGTCAGCACTCCGGTTATGGTTATTGTGGCTGTGGTGGCATCACTGCTGCTCCATGTGCCGCCTCCGGGTATACCCGTTAGCGTAATGGATGCATTCTTACACACCATCTGCCCGGTCAAAGACACCGGCAGAGCATCCACTGCCACCGCCATTGTCTTATAACATCCCGTTGCAGACAGCATATACGATATATTGGTGATACCCGCCGCCAGGCCCGTTATCACTCCCGTAGGAGAAATGGTACCCACCACCGGTACACTGCTTGTCCATATACCACCTGCGGTAGTACAATTCATGGTAGTAGTACCACCTACGCATACATGCCCACTACCCGCTATGTTATCGGGCAGTGCGTTCACGGTCACCACCATCGATGTGAAGCAACCCGTCGACAACGTATACTTCACCGTAGCTGTACCCGCTGCTATGCCCGTGAAAACACCTGTAGCGTTTATCGTGCCCACGGCCGGTGCAGAGCTCTCCCATGTCCCCCCGGTCGATGCCGAGCTTAATAGTATACTGCTGCCCGCACATACCGATGCTGCACCGGTAATGGGCGATGGCAGACCGTTCACGGTCACTACACTTGTGCCCTGGCAGCCTGTAGCGGGCACATACCTTATGGTGGCCGTACCCACGCCTACTCCCGTCATAGCGCCCGTAGACATGTTCATGTATACTACCGATGGCGCATTGCTGCTCCATGTTCCCCCTGCCGATGCTATACTCAGTGTTACGGTAGCGCCCAGGCATACCGATGTAGTACCTGTTATATCCCCCACGGTCGGGTTCACTGTAAATATCTTAGTGGTATAACAGCCTGTGGTTGTCGTGTAGGTCACCACCACCGTACCCGCCGATATGCCGAACAGTGCTGCCACAGTGCCTACCGTACCTACTGCAGGCGGGCTGCTGCTCCATGTACCGCCTGCCATGGGGCCTATTGTCAGGGTATCGCCCTGGCAAAGGGTAGAAGGACCCGATATAGCTGCCGGGGTGGCATATACCGTCATCACGGCGGTAGATACATTGCCGCTCTCGGTATACGAAATGGTGGTAGTGCCCGGCCCAAGGCCTGTCACCACACCTGTCGATATATTTATAGAGGCTATACCGGGCGCACTGCTGGCCCATGTGCCCCCCGGCGGCGTACAGCTAAGAGTAACGGTATGACCTATGCATACAGTAAATGCCCCGGTTATGAGCCCCGTAGTGGCTTTTGAAAGAAGGGTGCAGGAAAGCAGCACCAGGAAGAGTAGGATCTTTTTCATTGGGTGTATTTTCAGGTATAGAATATATTTTTTCAACTAAGAGCGGGATGCCACCATGCCAACGCACGATCGCATCCCGCTCATCATATACCATTATGTCACAGACCCTACTGTATCATTGCTCACTCTTCCTGTTATCTGTCCACAACAAAACGGAACACTTTGAGCTCATTGCCATTGCGCAGCCCCAGCATATATACGCCATTGGCTACGCTTGCCGGTAGCTGCACCATAGTATCTATGCTGCCCCGCCTTGGTGTGGCAAGTGCATTGTATACTGTACGGCCCAGCATATCGTTCACTGTTATCAGCACATCATTGGTGGTGGCCCCACCCATATTGGCCTTTATCCTGAAGTCGCCATTATTGGGGTTCGGGAATATGCTCACATTCACATCGCCGCTTACATGCGGCACACCCACAGGCAATATGGTCACGAATACCGAGTTGAATGAAGTGATACTGCATGTACCGCTACCCGTTACCCTGCACGTCACCGAGTCGTAGTCCGATAGTGTAGTAGTGGTGAATGTGCCTGTGGTCACCCCTGCTACAGGGGTACTGTTCACATACCACTCGTATATGGGCATTGGTCCGCCATCTATCACATTGGCCACAAAGGTGATGGGGTCACCCGCATTCACTGTAAGACCGGGGATGGCAGCAATGCTTATTATAGGCAGGTACAGCGGGTCTACGGTCATGTTTATGGTACCACTGGCCACGGTATCGGCCGTGCGGCACTGGTAATTGCTGCCCATGCGCACATGCACCACATCGCCATTGGCAGGTGTATAAGTATATGTTGCCCCTGTGCCAGACAGTGCGCTGTTCACATACCACTGGTAACCCGGTGCTGCGCCACCCATTACATTGGTAGCGATGAATGTGGCCGGTGTGGTGGCACATGTGGTATCGTTAGGGCTTACCGATATCAGCGCCACAGGCATACCTGTGGGCAGTACCGTCATGGTTATGGTATCCGCCACTACATTGGGCAATGTACACGCCTCGCTGCTGGTCATCATCACAGATACCATATCGCCTGTAGCAGGCAGGTAGGAGTATGCCATTCCTGCGCTCACTATTGTTCCGTTCACGCTCCATACATAGGCAGGTGTGGTACCGCCATGTGCAGGTACTGCGGTGAATATCACAGGCGATCCCGAGCATACTGTCAGGTCGGGTGTAGATACCGTTACCGTTGGTACTGCTATGGGGCTCACTGTCACTGTCTTAGTAGCCGTGCGCGATGTGCAGCTATTGCTCACCGTATAGCTTATCACAGTGGTACCGGCCACTATACCCGTCACTATGCCGTTGGCAGCTATGGTGCCTGTAGCAGGGGTGCTGCTGGCCCATACACCACCCGGTGTCGTGTTCGACATAGTATCGGGATGACCAAGGCATACATGATCGGGGCCCTGTATAGGCGCTATGCCTATTATGTTGTTCACCTGGTTGGTCATCACCACTGCATTCTCGTCAAAGTAAATACCCACGCGGTTCATGATGTCCGTACCATCGGGCAATGCAGTGAGTGTCTTTATCCTGAATGTGAACATACCATTGCACAGGTTGTGGTGCGAGCTATCGGGCAGGTTTATACCTGCAAAGTCGAACTTGGCTATGTTGCGCACACCATCGTTCACTACCGATGCCGTCATGCCGTGGCTGGCCGATAGTACCTCCAATGTAGCGGGTATCACACCCGCAGGCAGTGTGTCCAGCACATGTATATTGCGTGCCGTATCATTGCCGGTGTTCTCAAAGCGCACCCTGTATTCCAGCCATGTGCATGGCAGTATGTAGCCGGCAGGGGTCACGGTCAGGTCGTTGGGGTCATAACCGGCCCTT
The DNA here is from genome assembly GCF_039540515.1 of Nemorincola caseinilytica. Classification (NCBI taxonomy): domain Bacteria; kingdom Pseudomonadati; phylum Bacteroidota; class Chitinophagia; order Chitinophagales; family Chitinophagaceae; genus Nemorincola; species Nemorincola caseinilytica. Next base: position 26,982 of record NZ_BAABFA010000006.1, read on the forward strand.
ACCGTATCTGTCCTTATAATGATGTTGTTGGTAGTATCAAGGTCGCCGGTGGTGGGCGTTACGCTAATGATGGCATTCGCTGTATCGCCGGGCAGCAGCGGCGCCAGTGATGAGGGACGCTGCACGCGTACTGATATGGTGCGCGACGAGAAAGAGTTCAGGCCCGTAAGGTTCCATGTAATGACCGTACTGCCTACCGATGCCGGGGCAGGCGATGCAGAATAATAGGCGTATTTCGGACTGAATTTCAACATCACCGTAGCCGATGTGGTAGCACATGTCGGGTTCGATACTACTATCTCGAAGGTCTGGAAGGTCTGCCTGGCTATCGATGTAGCGCTTACCCGCAGGTCGTGTGCAAGTGCGCCGCCACAGCTCAGGCCTATATACCTTGCGGGGTATATATCGCTGGTAGAGACAATGGTATCATACACCACACCGCCTGCGCAAGCCGACACCACACCACCTGTCAGCATCACGGGGCGGAATGCGTAAATGGTGCCTACGCCACCACGCGCCCTGTAGTAAGTGCCGCTCGTTATCAGCACTGTATCTATGGGCACACTGTTAGAGTCTATGCGTATGGCCACAGGCGTTACATTGAAAGGCTCTGCCACATCTTTGGCACAGTTGCCATTATTATCGGCATACAGGAGCACAGGTAGCGTATAGCATGGCAGGTAGCTGAAGCTGAATACTACCGTATCTACAGGTGTGCTGCCCACATACAGCTCGTGCCGTACGGTATATGTTCCTGCCATGGAGTACATATGGTCGAACGATACACTGCCCGATGGCATGGCGCTCGTAACAGTGGTACCATCGCCGAACGATGTGACTACACTGAACGCGCTGGATACACCACAGGCCGTTACCGTGAAGTGGGCCAGGTCGCAGTATGTAAGACCTGCATCAGAAATAGCTGTATGCGAGCCTATGGAATAATTCACGGCCACATATACAGGCCCCGAAAATGCCGACAGCCCGCTGGATGCACACGTCAGCTTGCAGCGATAGTAATAGGCTGCTGTGGGGTTGTAGGTATATGGCACTGTATTGGCTCCCGGCAGGTCGCTCCACGAAGCGCCGTCGGCAGAATATTGCCATTGTTTCAGGTGGCCGCATACCGGCGTATAGGCAGGCAGGTTCAGCGTCAGCGGCGTACCTATGCACACCAGCGGCGCACTGGCCGTTATAGCGCCCGGCACCGGTGTGCCCGAGCACGATGACGATACTGTCACTACGCGTGTTGCACTGCCGCATACACCCGCTGTATAAGTAATAGCCGCAGTGCCCACGCCTGCACCATATACTATGCCGCTAGCGCTTACGGTAGCCACGGCCGTAGCGCCCGATGCCCATGTACCACCCGCACCGCCCGTAGGGCTCAGCGTGGTAGTAGCGCCTGCACACAGCGTGGCCGTACCTGTTATAGAGCCGGGCGTAGTATTTACCGTCACCACTACGCTGGCCGCACAGCCCGATGATATGATATATGATATGATGGTAGTACCTGTGCCGATACCTGTAACAACACCTGTAGAGACCCCCACAGTACCTACCGACGGACTGGTAGATACCCATGTGCCGCCGCTGGTACTATTGCTCAATGCGGTGGTAAGGCCCACACATACCTGTGGCGTGCCTGTTATTGGCCCTACGGCCGTATTCACCGTTACTATCTTTGTATTAGAGCATCCGCTTATGGCATAGGTTATAGTGGTGGTACCTGTAGTAAGGCCTGTCAGCAGCCCTGCGCCATCTATGGTGGCTACCGATGGCACATCGCTGTTCCAGGTGCCGCCGGGCATCATGCCCGAGAAGGTCACTGGCGCACCTATACATACCGCCGAAGGCCCTGTAATAGAAGGTATGGGATACACCGTCAGTGCCGCTGTGCTGGTACACCCATTGGTACCTGTATAAGAGATAATGGTAGTACCCGCCGACACCCCCGTAACCACACCTGTACCAGTGCCTATAGGTGCTACTGCTGAAGTAGTGCTGCTCCATGAGCCTCCCGCAGGTGTACTGGTGAATGTTACTGTTGCACCTGTACATATGGTCGATGGTCCTGTTACCGGTGTGGGCGATGCGTTCACGGTCATTACCTGGTAGGCAAAGTCGGTACCATCGGTATAGGTTATTGTAGTAGTGCCTGCTGCTACGCCCGTCACCACGCCTGTAGATGAGCCTATGGTGGCCACTGTCACATCGCTGCTGCTCCAGGTGCCTGATGGTACTATATTACTAAGGGTAGTTGTAGCCCCGGTACACACCACGGTCACGCCCAGTATGGGAGGCAGCGCCGCCTGTGCTGCGAAAGAAAAAAGTACCGAAAGGAAAATAAGGCCAAGGTATCTCATGTATCCACTTATTTACGAAAACTTCATTGCCGGACGCATTTATCTGGCATCCGGTTAATTAGGCGCATTTGCGATATTGCCCGTTAGAAATAAAGATATATATTTTATCGCCAAATGGCATCCATCCGGCAATAAAACAATTGCAAAATTACGGAAACTGTCTATATCAGATGGCAACTATCCTGTCTCCTTGCAGGCGTGGCACTACAGGATGGAGGTCGGCGGTCACACAGTACTCCATATCGCGCTCCAGCCCAAAGGCCGACAGGCGTCGGTAATGCGAGCTGTCCTTAAGGAACTCTATGAAATGGTCGCCGCCTGAGCAGTTGTATAGATGCCTTGCGCCCCTTGCAGCATCACAGTTCACCTCGAAGGCATGTTGCAGCCTGTGTACTACGGCACCTGCAAAAAGTGTGTCCTCCAGGTTGAATTTGTCCTTCCACGATGCACAACCGAGCAATATGTTCTTGTCCTGTTTCAGCAGGTATTCGCACAGTACGCTCAGGTTCAGGAAAGATCCTATCACTATCTCGGCAGCATCCTGCACCATGTGCAGCAGCCGCGTACCGTTGGTGGTGGTCAGCACCAGTGTTTTACCGCTTACGAACGATGTCGGGTATTCCAGCGGCGAATTGCCGTGCTGCAGCCCCTCTGCTACCTTGCCATCACGCTCACCCGCCGTCAGGCTGTTGGGCAGGCTGGCCCCTATGGCTATACAGTCGCTTACCGACGCCACAGGTATCACGCTCTCTGCGCCATTATGTAGCGCTGCTGTAATGGTAGATGTGGCCCTGAATATGTCTATTATGACAACTATAGCGCCTTTTGTATCATATAAATGAAGCAATGCCGGCGAAAGGCATACTTCCAATGAAGGTTTTTCGGTTCTTGTCATTGTAGCTGCAAAGATGGTTATTAAAAAGCCCCCGTTGGAACGGGGGCTCATAAATTTTATCGATCACAGAATTAGTATACCCACATATCGTGCTCTTTGTTGAAGATCTCTTCAGCGGCGCGTTTGCCCTCATACAGAGACTCCATAGGAGACAGCTGTTTGTCCTGGAAGCTCTCGCCATAACCACCCGATATAGAACCGTAAGGGTTGCTCACCTTCGTGATACGGGCCGAGAACATACGGCTTTCGAAGAATTCGTCCCATGTAGGCCTGAACATATCGTTGTATGGATTCACGGCCTCATAGTTGGCCAGCAGGCCACGGATATCCGGATAGTGCAGCCAGAAGAGCGCCTGCGAACCACGATACTGGTTAGTAGCGTCATCATATATGTCCTTTACGGGCGCTATACCTATGATACGCACTATCATCTGGCCCACATTGCGGTCGAACATCCAGTCTTCCTTTATCCTGTACTTGGTTATAGACTCCGGCTTGAAGTCCGTCACCTTCAGTCGCATAGTTTCAGAACCATCTATCGGGTCTATCACATAGTCCGTATCCACCTTACCTGCTATCTGTGCCGAAAGCTCTTCTTTCGTCATCACAGTGGTAAAACGGTCGTCGAATGTGCTGTATGCTACTATCTTACCCTTCTTTATGGCGTCTATGAGAATTTCTATGAACATACCGCCACCGGTGTGCTCATCGCCGGCATACCTGAAGGCTATGTTCTGCTTCTCCAGGGTATTTATTTCGCGCCATACCCTTTTTTTCCACAGTATGTCCGCCTCGCGTACATACTGCCATTGTACCGGCACACGCTTACGGTCTTTCAAAGGAACACGGTCGTATGCGCCATCGGCAGTGCGCGAAGGCAGCCATTGGGAAGTGACACCTGACGAAGATGCGGGCACTGAAGGATCGGCAGTGCCTGTTTGGGCAAACAAAGAGCTACCCGACATCATAAGAGTTGCGGCCAGTGTAAGTTTGCATGCATTCAGAATGGTCATATACTTTCTTCGTTTAAATATTTTTACACTAGGTTCGATCAATACAAAGATAACACTATCGAGTTCAAAGTACGCGGCTGTCCATCAGGACCTACCGCCTTTATGTTCTCGATGAATATCTTATCCCCGGGACGCGCACTTTCTACAGCCTTCTTGATGTTGGCGTTGTCAGTGAAACGGCAACCAACAGCCCTGTTCTCTGTGTTGAAAGGACCAACGATGTCGCGGCCCTTAGGCAGTGCGCTGTACTGGAATGCTATTATCTTGAATTTCGCGTCGAAGTCGAAGTTCTCCAGCAGGGCAGCAGGGGCTATCTGTATACGGAACTTCGCAGCCTCCATAGGGCCACCGGCAGAACCGCCTACCTTGGCCACAGGGTCAGGTATACGTTTTACACGCACTTCCATGGTACCCACTGTCTTGGCGCCCTCTTTGGTCTTTGCCTTTATGTTCACCTGTACCTTGGTACCTGTCTTGGCATTATCTGTACGAATGATGAAGTGGCCTTTCGCAGAAGAATCCCTTACAGTAGCTCCGGGTATATCCAGCGATACGTCCTCTACAGAGTAACCGGCAGCAGCCACAGTAACGGGGTTGTCAACGCCTATGTAGAACACGTTCATCTTGTCAAGCTGCATAGAGGCACCGGTAGTACCCACCATGTACTCGAATTTCCAATCCCTTATTATAGGTTCGCCTTCGGTCTTCAGTACTATCTGGCCACGCACTGTCTGCAGGCCTGTACCCTTGGCTACGGTCTCCCATGGCACAACACCATTTACAGGAGGCTTCGTAGAGCCACCACCGCCCATCAGCTTTACTTCGGGCTTATTGGCCTTGTTAAAGGCAGCCAGCATGATAGATGCTTCTATCTTCTGACCCTCCAGTGCATAGCTGGTAGTAGGCAGCGCCACAGCGCCTATGGTATCGAACTTGATATCCTTCAGGTGCGCTTCCTGGAACAGCTTGTTGATGATGAGCTGCTGGCTGGCACGAACGTCGTTCTGGAATTTAGAGAACAGGGCCAGTGCTGCTATAGCAGGCATGTGCTCGAAGTTCTCAACGTTCCAGTCGGCCTTTGGGTTGTGCTCGTTCTTATCCGCAGGCTTTATGGCCAGTGGCATAGATTTCGACATCGCAGCCGTATCCGCCTGGTTTATCTGCTGCAGCAGGAACTCCCTCATGGCCAGTATCCTGTTCCTCAGCGTATCGCCACCTTTCTTCTCCACCAGCAGCAGCGTAGTAGCGTCGATGTTGTCCATCTTGTCGGGCATAGTGCTGTCGGTATGCGAGTAGCCACCGGCCTCCATTACTATCCTGCGCTTCCACTGGTCCAGGTACTTCACCATCTCATCGCTCTTCTTTACTACCTCATCGGCCTTCTCTTTATAAGGTCTTACTTTTTCCGTTTGGCCGGGAGCGTTCATATTCTCTATGATCTGCTGGTATACTTCATTGGTCTTCAGCTCTATCGACTGATTCGATTTGTCGATACTCACACTCAACGTCTTAAAGGCGTTAAGGATCTCGTTAGATACGTTTAGGGCCAGCAGGGCTGTCAACACCAGGTACATGAGGTTGATCATTAGCTGCCGCGGCTCTTTAGGTATAGACATTCTTTATCTTTTACTATTCGTTAGTAATATTTTTTCCCTGTTATATTAGCGACCCTGCATTGCAGAAAGCATGTTGCCATATATCTGGTTAAGGGTGGTCAGATTCTTGGCAAGAAGCGCTATCTGGTCTTTAGTGTTCGTAGCATCCTTCGCGCTCGATGCCATTGCATCAGAGGCAGTTACCAGGTTGCTGTAGAACTTGTTCATCGCTTTCAGGTGATTGTTCGCATCGGTCAGTTCCACTTCATATATCTGGTTCAGGTTGCCCAGGTTCTTAGACAGTACCTTTACCTGCTCGTGGAACTTCATTGTATCGTCAGCTGCTACGTTGAAGGCACCCATTGTCTTGGTAGCGCCTGCGAAGGTATCTTTCATTTTGCCCAGTGCGTCAGCAGCTTCGCGTGCGCTCTGTGAGTATGCGCCTGTGGCCGATGTCACTTCTGTTATATCTTTCATCTGCTCTACTGTGTTACCGAACTTCTGGAAGTTCTCACCCAGCCTTTTGATGATAGTAGGGTTCACCTGTGAGTCCTCCAGCATCTTATCCAGTGCCTTGGCAGGAGATTCCTTCTTTATTGCGTTCGCATTCTTCTCATGAGCTTCTACATGGGGGTTCTTGGTGATATCCGGATAGAAACGCTCCCAGTAGTAATCCGCATGAGGAGGAAGTATACCGAGCATCGCAAAGATGAATGCCTCAACAGACATACCTGCGGTAAGCATGATGCTACCACCGGGCCAGTGCTGTATCTTGAAAAGTGCTCCCAAAAGTACCACAGATGCACCAAGACCGATGATCAGGTTCTTTACATATTTACCCCTGTCGGTTTCAAAAAATAGCGTGATCGAACTCATTTTTATCCGGTTTTACTTGTCTTGTTAGTATTTAATATAATAGTTGATGTGAGTGTTGTTCTATTTACTATTACCTCATAGGACGCCTGTTGCTCAGGGCAGGTACCACTTCTGTATACACGCAGCGGAAACCTATATATGCCTTAGAAGTATCTTCATATTCATAATCGCGGGTACTTACCTGCAGGTAGTACTGTATGTCGCGCCAGCTACCGCCACGCACCACCTTACGCTTCATGAACAGGGGCGTATTGTCGTTGGTGTTGTAGGTAACATTGGGGTTCATATCTGCCATCTGGTTGTAAGAACCGCCGAAGTATGCCGAGCTTGTCCACTCCGATACGTTACCTGCCATGTTCTTCAGACCATAGTCGTTGGCATTATACTTATCCACCGGCACTGTGTACAGGCCACCGTCAGCAGCGTAGTTGCCGCGCAGGGGCTTGAAGTTGGCCAGGTAACAGCCCTTCTTGTTGATGATGTAAGGACCGCCCCAGGGATATGGCGACATATTGCGGCCACCGCGTGCTGCCCACTCCCACTCCTGCTCTGATGGCAGGCGGAAACGGCTTTCGGTATACATCCTTGCCTTTTCACGCTCTGTCTTCCACAGTTGTGTCCTCCATTCGCAGAAGGCCTCGCACTGCTTGTAGTTCACACCTACCACAGGGTACCTGTTGAAGCCCGTGAACCAGAAGTACTGCATAGCTATAGGCTCGTTGAACGCATAGTTGAACTGGCGCATCCATACCGTGGTATCGGGATAGATCTCCGGATCGTGGTCCTGTACATATTTCGTACGCGAGTCGTTCCTGTTCTGTACCGAGCTTGCGAGGTCGAAAGTTTTGTAGTGATACCTCAGCTTGCTGACATCGAACTCCTTACGGCCCCAGCCAGATTGTTCTGCAGGTATGTACAGCGATGCCAGCTGGTCCTGTACTTCAGGGTCGCGCCAGTTGATCCTCTTCCTGTAATCGATATGCTGCGAACCATCGGGCATATCCTTGAAGTCTCCCAATATGAAGTGCGCTATAGAGTCTCTCACGAAGTTGGTGAACTGGCGGTATTCAGCATTCGATACCTCGGTAGCGTCCATGTAGAAACCTACTATCTGCACAGTATGCACACTAGCGTCGTTCCTGCCGCGTATGTCTTCATCGCTTGCCCCCATTTTATAAGAACCCGACGGGATATACATCATACCTATAGGTAATGGTGCTCTGTAATTCATCCTTGTCTGATCACCTACAAGCTGGCCGTTCGAGCCCGGATTTCCGCAGCTTGCAGCAAAAGCCGACAACGCTAAAGCCAAGACCTTCAGGGAAGTTTTTTTCATACTACTGTCTATTGTTTTTGCAATTATTGCACCTAATATTTTACGCTTGTTACTGTCTGTCACACAAAACCGATGCACAATATTCAAAGTTTTTTTGAAAAATGCAAGTTCCGGCGAAAAAATGTCGTCAATTCAAACTTTTAAAAATTTGAAATGAAGGCACTGTTTTAACACTATTTTTTATTTGGTGATATGGGTCAAAGCCGCACTGACACTGCTTACCGGCGGCAAGCAGGCCTCTTTTGAGCAAACAAATATAGACAAATTATCATCAAAATACTTTTTTGCAAGAATTGGCGGTATGGATATTTCTTTTTCACAACTAAGCATAAATGCCCCTGGTACATAGGCCTGGCGCAGCTCGCGGGACGCAGCCCCGGCGCCCTTTCCGGCACATACCACTGTATACTGTCCCATCACATGCCGCTGCACCTGCAGCGCCCAGTACGCGAACGAATAGGCATACCGCACCACCGTGCCGCTTATACCATGTAGCATACGCTCTGCACGGTCTATCCACTCGCTGCGCTCCATGCACATGCCGCACAGCAGCAGGCCATGTGCCATATAGCTGTTGGCCGATGGTGTAGCGCCATCATATAGGTCCACTTTGCGCACAGGTATATCGTGCTGGCCTGCAGGTGTGTAATAGAAGTAACCATCCTCGCTGCCAAAGTCGCGCACGGCCAGCTCTGTTATGTCTGCCGCGCTGGTTATGAGGTCATTATCTCCCGTGGCCGATGCCAGTTGCAGCATGGCCTGCACCAGGTATGCCAGGTCATCCAGCTTGGCGGGTATGCGTGCGCTGCCATTCTTCCATGTATGCAGCCATGTGCCATCTACCTTGTAGGTACGCACCATCCAGTGCATATGCGCTGTGGCCTGCGCCAGGTATTCATCGCTATCCAGTGTGGTACCTGCTTTGCACAGCGCCATGTTCATCAGCGCGTTCCAGCCCAGCAGGCATTTGTCATCGGTCATGGGGCGTATACGCTCTTGGCGGGCATTGTACAGGTTCTGCTTTACCTTACCTATCACGGCCAGTACCTCTTCCGCAGGTATTTGTACCGTAGCGGCTATATCTTCTATGGCGGCGTTCACATGCAGTATATTAGTGCCCTCCCAGTTGCCTGCCGCAGTTACGTCATAGTACATCGCAGCTATGTTGTCCACATCGCCTGCTGCGGCCAGCCATTCATCGTACTGCCATGTATAGTATTTGCCCTCTTCGCCCTCACTATCTGCATCAAGTGCGCAGTAGAAGCCTCCGCTCGTATCTTTTAATTCCCTGTTCACAAAATCTATGGTCTCTATCACCACTTTCTTATAACTTTCATTCCTGGTGATGGCATATGCATCGCACAGCGCCAGCACCAGCAAAGCATTATCGTACAGCATCTTCTCAAAGTGGGGTATCAGCCAGTCGCGGTCGGTGGCATAGCGGGCAAAGCCTCCGCCTAGCTGGTCATATATACCGCCCTCTATCATGACATCCAGGCTCAGTAGCGCATGTGCCAGCGATGGCTCGTGACCTGTATACTTATAGTGTTCCAGCAGGTAGCTTATGGCCATAGTACCGGGAAACTTCGGCGCATTGCCAAAGCCACCCTTCTCTGCATCGGCCTGCGCCAGCAGGTTGTTGGCTATCTGCCTGCACATATCCGTGTTCAGCACGGCATCTGCTGCTACCGATACCCGCATAGATGCCTGCCGCAGGTGTTGCAGCATCTGGCCTGCCTGCAGTGTCACTTCATCATGCTGTTCGTGCCATATCTCGTGCATGCGCTGCAGCACCTGCGGCCACGATGGCCTGCTGTAGGCAGGCCTGGGCGGGTAGTAGGTACCACCGTAGAATGGCACCCTATCCGGCGTTACGAAAACGTTCAGCGGCCAGCCGCCACTGCCGTTTATGGCCTGCACGGCATCCATGTACATATGGTCCACATCGGGGTGCTCTTCGCGGTCCACTTTTATGCACACGAAGTATTCGTTCATCAGCGCAGCTACCTGCTCGTTCTCAAAGCTTTCGCGCTCCATCACATGGCACCAGTGGCATGCGGCATAACCTATGCTCACCAGCACGGGTTTGTTGTGCTGCCTTGCGGTCTCAAATGCTTCGTCGCCCCATGGGTACCAGTCCACCGGGTTGTGCGCATGCTGCAGCAGGTATGGACTCTGTTCTTTTATTAGCCTGTTCGCCATGCTGTAAAGGTAGAATGGAAAATGCACAGCGGCTATACGGCAAGGTGTATTTCAAATTATCGGGCGATAGCGAGGACATTAACGCCCTCTCCCCGGGAGAGGCTTACACATCAGCATGGTCGGGTTGCAGGTCTATGTTGTCTATTCCTTTTAGTCTCAGGTATACTCTTGCTGCGGTCAGCACATCGTTCATGCAGTACTTGCTTATCCTGTCCAGGTCTTTGTCCTTCCAGAACACTTCTCCCACCTGGCTGCCATCCATATCCGTCTTGGGCGATGGTATGCCCAGTATGGTGGCCAGCAGCGATAGTGATGTATAATGCTTTACATCGCCGAACTTCCACAGTTCCATGGTATCTATATGCTGCACCTCCCATGGTTTCTTGCCCGATAACTGCAGCGCCGGTGGCAACGGTACATTATTGATCACCGACCTGCGGCAAATGAACGGTATATCGAACTCTTTTATGTTGTGCCCGCAGAAGCGTATATCGCCTTGCAGGCCTATTATTCTGGCTATCACATTGTTAAATTCCTGCAAGATCTTTTTTTCGTCCTCGCCCGCTATGGCTTTCAGCCGCAACTTCCATCCTGTAGCGGAATTATACATGCTGCCGAAGCCGATACATACTATCCTCGCGAATTCCGAATAGATGCCCGCTCTTTCGCCATACATAGCGGCCGGATCCGGCTGCTCATCGCCTGTATGCCTTATCAGGCGGGCCTTTCGGGTCCACTCGGCCTGCATTTCCACAGATAGGTCCGCCCATTCGGCCTGTACGGGCGCGGTCTCTATATCAACGAACAAAATACCTCCTTGCTGCTCCATTATATAAAACAGTATTATATTTGCGGTGTGATCTTCACTTCTACTTGCTAACAGTTTTGACAAAATAATCAAACTCCAGAATTATGAGCCAAATCGATCGTATCGATCCACAGGAACCATTAAAGAACAACTCGCCCAAAAGGAACAGTTCCATGATCTACTGGGTGGTCATCCTCATACTGCTCGCAGGCTGCATCTACCTCTTCATGAGCAAGAGCCAGATGGCACAGCAGAACGCTGCCGATATACAGCAGAAGAACCAGAGCTTCGACTCCCTCAATACAGAGCAGGCCGCTCTGAAGGCCGAGTTCGATGCCGCTACCGTGAAGATAGACCAACTGGTGACCGACAACTCCAAGCTCGATAGCATGCTGAAGAGCGATAAGGCCGCCATGAGCAAACTGCAGGGCCAGATACGCAGCATACTGAACAAGAAGAATGCCACCCAGGCCGAACTGGACCAGGCACGCGCCCTCATAGCCAGCCTCAACGACAAGACCAAGGAGTACGAAGCACGCATAGCCGAGCTGGAAAAAGAGAACACGCTGCTCACCGGAGAGAACAAGGTGCTCACCCGCGAGCGCGATTCTACCGTTACGCAGAACATAGCCATGAAGCAATTGGCATCGGTACTGCATGCCTCCAACATAAAGCTGGAAGCCGTGCGCCTGAAAAAGAACGGTAAGGAAAGAGAGACATCTAAAGCCAAAAGGGCCGATGTGATGCGCGTTACCTTCGATATAGATGAGAACCGTATAGCCGAGAGCGGCACCAAGCTGCTGCACCTGCGCATACTGGCCCCCGATGGCACTACGCTCAACAGCGCTGCCAATGGCTCGGGCATGATCACTACTTCAAAGGGCGATCACCTGTCCTACACGCTGGCAAAGAGCATATCGCTAACACAGAACCAGAAAGTGAACGGCGTGACCGCCGACTGGCACCAGAACGGCGACTATGCCAGGGGTGTGTACAAAATAGAGATATACCACGAAGGCTACATCATAGGCGCCGGCGAGGTATCATTAAAGTAATGATAATGAACGAAGCGGTATAACAAAGCGGCAGTGATGAACGTCATTGCCGCTTTCGCTTTGTTAACGGGCCTTATCACTTAACAATTTTATAATGCAGTATCTTTTTTTGTTCACAAGGTGTGTTCTAATATTGCACCCGATCAGTGTAGCAACATGGAAGTTTTCCCAGGAAAAATACTCGTAGTGGACGATGAACCGGATATAGTCGAGTTCATAACTTATAATCTGAAAAGCAAGGGCTACCTTATAGCCGCCGCAAGAGATGGTGTAGAAGCCATACGCAAGGCAAAGGAGTTCCGCCCCAACCTCATCCTGCTCGATGTGATGATGCCTAACAAAGACGGCATAGAGACCATAAAAGAGCTGAGGAACCTTCCCGAGTTCGACGATACCGCCATCATATTCCTCACCGCGCTCAACGATATGAAGTACGAGATAGAGGGATTGAAAATAGGCGCCGACGACTACATCACCAAGCCCATAAAGCCCGAGCTCCTCGTTACCCGTATAGGCTCTGCCCTCAGGCGCTTCCGCAAGGACGAGACCCAGGACCAGAAGCAGACCTTCGGCGACCTGGAGATCAATAAGACCAAGTTCACCGTCACCTACCAGGGCAACGATATAACGCTGGCCAAGAAGGAATTCGAACTGCTGTCGCTGCTGGCCTCCAAGCCCGGCAGGGTCTTCCTGCGAAACGAGATACTGCAGCGCGTATGGGGTACCGACGTCATAGTAGGCGACCGTACCATAGACGTGCACATACGCAAGATACGCCAGAAGGTAGGCATAGACCTCATCACTACCGTAAAGGGTGTGGGCTACAAGTTCGAGATGCCATAAGCATCGCGGAAAGAATTATGGCAGAGCTTATTATTCTTCCTAATTTAGTATCATGTCTCTGCTCTCTTCCAAGAACCTCTCCCCGGGTCTGCTTTCCTCCATCACTGCGGCCATCACGGCCATAGCCAATGCGCTGATGAGCATGCTCATCAGCAACATATGGTATGTGCCCCTCATTGTCTTCGGTGTCACCTTCATCATCTCTTACCTGCTGTACTATTACACCCTGCAGCGGTTCATTTACCGGAAGATAAAGCTCATCTACAAGTTCATCTACCAGACCAAGGCCACCCGCCGCGAAGAGTATTTTTACGAGAACGTACTGCCGCAGAAGTCTATAGAAGAGGTGAGCGAGGACGTGCAGAAATGGGCATCGCAAAAGAAAGATGAGATAGAGCTGCTGAAGGCCAACGAGCAGTTCCGCAAAGAGTTCCTTATGAACCTGGCGCACGAGCTGCGCACACCCATTTTCTCTGTACAGGGCTATGTAGATACACTGCTGGGCGGTGCGCTCAGCGATCCTAATGTGAACATAAAGTTCCTCTCCAATGCATCCAAGAGCATAGACCGCCTTGTGCGTCTCGTAGACGACCTCGACGAGATATCGAAGCTGGAATCGGGCAAGATACCCCTCATACAAGAGGCATTCAGCATACAGGAGCTCATAAAGGAAGTGTATGAAGAGCTGCTCTTCAAGGCAAAGGACAAGCACATAAACCTGCTTATGAAAAAAGGCACCGAGCGTCCCCTGTTCGTCTATGCCGACAAGCAGAAGATAAAACAGGTACTGGTGAACCTTGTGGACAATGCCATAAAGTACGGCAATGAAAAAGGCTCTGTGATAGCCGGCTGCTACGAGGTAGATGAGAAGAATGTATACATAGAGATATCGGACGATGGGCCCGGCATTGCCGAAGAGCACATGCCCCGCATATTTGAGCGTTTCTACCGTGCCGACCGCAGCCGCGCCCGTGCCATAGGCGGCACCGGCCTGGGCCTGGCCATCGTAAAGCACATAGTAGAGGCCCATGGCCAAACGGTGACCGCGCGCAGCAAGCCCGGCGTAGGCTCTTCCTTCGGTTTCACGCTCGATACGGCCACTACCTGATCTCAGGCCTTGCCACCCGTCATCACATTAATGATGGTATCTGCAGCAGTATCATAGTTATATCTATTGCACAGTGCCTGTACCTGTGCGGCATAGGGCGCAGGGCCATCGGCACAGCGGCGTATGGCCTGCGCTATGGCAGTGGTATCCAGCGGGTCGCAAAAGGTGGCCACATCGCCATACAGCTCCCGGTACACAGCTATGTCAGAGCATACCACCTTGCAGCCATGGTACAGCCCCTCCAGCACCGGTATGCCAAAGCCCTCGTACAGCGATAGCGATACCACTATCTCTGCCCTGCTGTACATATCCATCAGTTCCTGCTCAGGTACATCCCTCAGCACCTTTATGTTATCGCGCTGCAGGTCTTCCTCATTTATGCCCGTCTCGCTGAATACCCTGTTCTTATCGCCCATCATCACCAGCGTATGTGTGTTCTTCAGGTCGCTCTCGCAAAATGCCTTTATCAGGCTATGGTGGTTCTTCCGCTTGTTGAAGCTCCCTACCGATAGTATCATGCGTTCCTTCGGCCTATCCTGCCGTTCATGGGTCAGCATGGCATCAGATATACCGTTATACGTCACACTCACACCTTGTGCGGGCCTGTGGTATATGTTCGTTATCTCGCGCTTTATGGTCTCGCTTACGGTAAATATGTGGCGCGCGCCCTTCACCACACGCGGTATCAGTATGTTGTACCACATAGCGAATCGCTTCGAGTTCCACTCGGGGTGGTGGTAAAATGCCAGGTCGTGCAGGGTTATGAAGTTATTGCTGTATAGCAGCGGGGCCGTATTGCAGGGGTTCCACAGCGGGGGTCTGCCCTGCCGGGCCAGGTATAGGGGCAGGTCTGTCTGCTCCCACGCATGGCCCCTGCGTTTGCCTATTATGGTCACCCCCAGCTCATTTGCCACATCCTTGTTATATATGTCCGGCGGAGCAAGGAGAACGCATTCTTTATATTTTTTTTTAATTTTCCTGCAACATTCAATTCCATATCTTTGCACACCTGAAACAGGCTGCGTTAAGAAGCGCGCATTAACATACAGTTTCATATTATCAAGAACAGCAAATGGGTTATCCCGTTCGCAAAGTATCAACAAATTCAGCAAACGTGCAAAATATCGACCGCATATATGCCTTAAGCAAGCGCAATGTGATATTAAGGTATAAGAATTCTTTTGCGGGTTTTTTGTGGGGCTTCTTCAAACCTTTGCTGTACCTGCTCATTTTTACGGTCATTTTCAAGCAGCGCTCCGGTATAGACAATTATGTGCTCTATGCCACTTCGGGCCTCATATTCTGGTTCTTTTTTTCCAATTCCACCAGTCAGTCCGTCAGTAGCATCATCGGTTCGGCAGGCCTGCTGAAGGCGCTCAATATCCCCTCCTACTTCTTTCCCCTGTCAGAGGTATTGGGCGAATTGTTCAATCTCCTGCTCACCCTCATTGTGTTTCTTATCATTATGCATTGGGGCGGTCTTGTATACGACCTCCGCCTGCTGCTCATAGTACCCTGCGTGGCCATGTTCGCCATCTTCGTCTATGGCCTCAATCTGCTGCTCTGCTCCATGAATGTCTTCTTCCGCGATATAGGCATCATTTGGGGCACCATTCAGCCGGCCCTATTCTTCCTTACCCCCATAGCCATACCCGAGACCGATATACCCACCGAGTATCGCACCATCATCGTCAACAACCCTATATACTTTTTCATTCGCCTGGGCAGAGGCATCTTTTACAACCCCGAGCCGCCATCTTCCCAGCTCTGGATCAGCTGCGCCATTATAGCGCTCTCCATGTTCCTGGTAGGCCAGTTCGTTTTCAACCGCTTAAAGAACCAGTTCATTTCAGCTATCTAGGGCATGAGTAAAGATACCATCATAAAGGTCGAGGACGTAAGTGTCAGCTTCTGGCAGAACAATGTCGGTGTCTATTCTTTAAAAGACCTCATCGTCAAGCGCAAGAACCCCTTCAAGAACAAACGCATACTCAACGATATAAATGTAGAGATCTTCCGTGGCCAGAGCATGGGTATAGTAGGCCGCAATGGCTCTGGCAAAAGCACCCTGCTGCGCACCATAGCCGGCATCATAAAGCCCGAGACCGGCACCATTACCGTCAACGGCACCTTTGCGCCTATACTGGCCATAGGCGCCGGGCTGGAATTGGAGCTCACCGGGTACGAGAACATATCTATGCTGCTGGCGCTCTACGGCACATCCAATGCGGCCACCAAGCAAGAGGCCATAGACAAGATATCCGAGTTCTCAGAGCTGAAGAGCGAGGTGCTGCGCATGCCGGTAAAGCAGTACTCATCGGGCATGGTGGCACGCCTGGCCTTCTCCATATCGCTCGCCAATGATTCCGATATACTCATCATAGACGAGGTGCTGGCCGTGGGCGACCAGGGTTTCCAGGCCAAGTGTATGGAAAAGATATACGAGATAAAACACAAGGGAAAGACCATACTCTTCGTATCGCACTTCCCCGATGATGTGATGAAGATATGCGATACGGCCATACTGCTGGAGAACGGCTATGTGACCCATGCCGGCCCCTCCAGGGATATCTGCGACAATTACAAACAATTGTTCTGATACGGCCGCCTCATACACTGCATCTTTTTACCTTTATTACCTTTAGTACAGAAACTCCGGTATACCAGTATCATCAATGAAAAGGAACTTTGCCAAAATATCGACCGAACAGGGCACCGTAAAAAGTCTCTTCAAATTCGCCTCCTTCGTGCTCACAAAGCCGGGGTTCGAGCTGGTGAAGAAGATAGCCAAAAAAGCCCTGCGGAAATTCGGCCTTTACAAAGAGATACACCACAACTACAATGAATGGATAAGTGGCAAGCTGGATATAAGGGTACTGAAAAAAGAGTACTACGGCCAGATACGCCAGGTATCCATTCAGCCGGTGTTCTCCATCATCATACCTGTATACAACCCTCCTCCCCAGTTCCTTATCGAGGCCATAGAATCTGTTATCGGCCAGCTATATGGCAAGTGGGAGCTCTGCCTGGCCGATGACGTATCGCCCAACCCCGAGATACGCAAGATACTTACCGACTATTCATCGCGCGATAAGCGCATAAAGGTCATATTCCGCGAGACCAATGGCCACATATCGGCCAATACCAATAGCGCCCTCTCACTGGCCACAGGCGACCACTACCTGTTCATGGACCACGACGACCTGCTTACGCCCAACTGCCTCTTCGAATTCGTAAAGCATATCAATGCCTACCCCGAAGATGAGGTCATCTATTCCGACGAGGACAAGATAGACGAAAAGGGAGAGCTCTCATCGCCCCACTTCAAGCCCGACTGGGCGCCCGACAACCTGCTGTCGCGCAACTATATGGGCCACGTCATAGTGGTGAGCAAGAACATAATGGCACAGGTAAAAGAGTTCCGCCTGGGCTTCGAAGGCAGCCAGGACCACGACTTCCTGCTGCGCGCCACAGAGTGTACCAGCCACATAGGCCATATACCCAAGGTGCTCTACCACTGGCGCATACACCAGGCATCGGTGGCCAGCGGCGGCGAGGCCAAGCCATATGCCTTCATAGCAGCGCAAAAGGCGCTGGAAGAAGCGCTGGAGCGCCGCGGCACACCGGGTACCGTATCGCACATACCCGAGACCCTGGGCGGCTACCGCATGCACTACCAGGTCACAAAGCCCGGCAAGGTCAGCATCATCATACCCACCAAAGACCAGGTGGCCCTCCTCAAGACGGCCATCGACTCTATGCTCACCCGCACCACCTATCCCGACTTCGAGATAATAGTGCTCAACAACAATAGCAGTACGCCCGAGTTCTTCCAGCTAATGGAGGAATACAAGCAAAGCCATGGCGACATATTCACCTGTGTAGAGGCCAACTTCAAGTTCAACTTCGCACGCCTCATGAACATAGGCGTGGCCCACAGCAAGGGCGACTACATACTGCTTGCCAATAACGATATAGAGGTCATACAGAACGACTGGATGACCGAGATGGTATCTTTCGCGCAGCGCAGGCATACAGGCGCCGTGGGCGTAAAGCTGCTCTACAAAGATGATACCATACAGCATGCCGGTGTGGTGCTGGGCCTTGGCGGCGCTGCAGGCCACGTCTTCGTGAACATGCATCGCAACGACCGCGGCTATTACAACTACGTTCGCTCGCTCAACAACTATTCGGCCGTTACCGCTGCATGTGTCATGTTCCGCAAGGAGATATATACCGAGGTAGGCGGCATGGACGAAATGCTGGATGTAGAGTACAACGATGTGGACCTCTGCCTCAAGTTCCTCACCCATGGCTACTTCAACGTCTATGTGCCCGATGTAGAGGTATATCACTACGAGTCTGCCACGCGTGGCCATCCATTCCAGAGCAAGGAAGCATGGGCGCAGCACGAAAAGGATTTCGGCATATTCCGCGGCAAATGGCAGAAGCTCATAGACAACGATCCCTTCTACAACCCCAACCTCAGCGTACACTGCACCGACTTCCAGCTGAAGATAGATATGCCCGGGCATAGCGGGCCGGAAGAGGAGACCCGTGTAGTACGACCCGGCAAAAGCGTGCTGGTAGTACATACCGAAGCGCCCGATCCTGATAAGGATGCTGAGGCGCACAGCATCAGCAACATCACCGAGATGCTCGTGAACCTGGGCTGCGATGTCACCTTCTGGGCCCCCGGCCTCTCGGCCGATATGCCCGAGGTACAGCAGCTCATAGCCAAAAAAGTAGAGGTACTGCACGGCGAAGAGTATGCATCGCCCACCGATGGCTGGAAGGAGTACATCACTGCCCACATCGACGAGATAAATATCGTGCTCCTTAGCAGGCCATCGGTATCGCGCCCCGTTATGGAATACCTGCGCGCGCAGCGTTACGGTGGCAGCATCGTCTATTATGGTCACGATCTCGGTTTCGTCACAGCAGGCCGCGAGGCCGCTGCCAATGGCGATGCATCTATCATGGCAATGGCCGAGGCCGTGAAGGTAGATGAGTTCTTCATGTACCACAGTGCCGATCGCGTGCTGCTCACCAGCGAAGAAGATGCGGCATACCTGAAGACCAACATCCTCACCCCCGTACACCTCATACCCGAATACTTCTTCCAGGACGATGAAACACCCGTTCCTTTCGATAACAGGCAGGGCATAGTATACATAGGCGGCTTCGGCCATCTTACCAATACCGATGCCATTCACTGGTTCCTCGACGAGGTATATGCCGGCCTTGAGGAAAGGGGCATACACCTCACCATAGCAGGTACGCATATACCCGAGTCGGTACTGGCCTACAAGCGCCGTTTCCCGTCGCTCACTATACTGCAGAATGCTTCTGTCTCTACCATCAACGATCTGTATACAAAGGCCAGGGTGGCCATAGCCCCCATGAGGTTAGGCGCCGATATTCGCGAAAGCGTGCTGAAGGCCATGGCCAAGGGTCTGCCCGTATCGGGCACCGACAAGGCATTCGAAGCCCTCGCAAAGGACAATGAGCTCACTTATAAAGGCCGCAACTCTGCCCGCGAGCTTTTCGACGATATAGTACTGCTGCACACCGATAAGGCCGCATGGGAGCGTCTTTCGCGCTCCGGCAAAAGTTACATTCGCCGCCACTACAGCAAAGACAATATGAAAGAAGCCTTCAAAAAGGCTTTCAGGAACATATAAGTTCCTATAGGCTCTAAAATAGAGAAGGCATCGCGCTCGCGATGCCTTCTCTATTTTAGGGTCATTGTCACCTATTTACCGGTGTTACCCAGTATGTTCGTTAGTGTCTCCTTCAGGCTAGCCCCGTCAAAGTTCTTGCGGGCATATGCCATACCTGCTGCAGACAGTTGCTGCCACTGCGCGGCATTGCTATATATATCTTCTATGGCCTGCGCCAGCTCTTTCTCAGAGTTGTGGCCGGCATATACAAAGCTATTGTCCTTCGGTATACCCTCAAATGCAAGGAAGGTCCCCGCCACAGGTACACCATTGGCCATGGCCTCTACCACACGGCCCTTCATCCCTGCGCCTATGCGCATGGGCGCTACCACTAGTCTGGTCTTTGCATATAGCTCTTGCAGGCTATCGGGCGCCGTATCTGTTACTATGTTCAGCAGCTTGTATCTCTTCTTATGGTCAAAGATGAACGATGGTGTATTGGCCGCTGCTATCGTTAGCGCTATACCCTTTTCGTGCAGTGGCTCGTACATTTTCAGCAGCCACTTCATGGCATCCTGGTCGGGTATGTAGTTGCCCTCGCCTACCATCAGTATGCCTTCCCGCTTTTCAAAGCCGTTCACGCGCTCTTTTATGTCAAAGTGGTAAGGCGGTATGTAGTGCAGTTGCTTCGATATATATGTTCTCAGGTACTCTATCTCCTCCCAGCTCACCATCAGCGAGTGGTCGGCATGTGCATACACAAAATCTTCCTGCGCCTTCAGCAGCTTCGATTGCAGGTCGAAGACCAGGTCTCTCTTTATCACTATCTCCCTGTCCACTTTCAGGTGGCTCAGCTCCCTGCCGTAGTTGATGACGGTACCCTTATAATTGTTGTTGCGCAGCAGTATCATATAGGGCATGCTTGCAGCTATCCTGCACATTAGCACCGCCTCATAGTACTGCATGTTCTCTTTCACATGGTCCTGCCTGTCGCCCATCAGCACTTCTACGCCCCTTTGCTGCAGTTGCTCCACCGTCTGCTGCGATTGGTGAGAGTAAGTGCTCAGGAAGGTCACCTTATATTTCATATCCAGCAGCAGGTCCACCAGTTCGTTCACATTTTTCCACGCCGGGTTACGGTCCGGTGCCGGCAGGTCCTGGTCTATTATCAGTACGCTGCGGTACGCCATGTCCTTGCTGCGCACCTGCTGTATCCTTTTTCCCTTCTTCGTTCTTGTCTTCAGCTCTGCCTGCCATTTGTCTCTGAAACGTTGCCTGTCGGCCACCAGCAGTTTTTTGGTCTGCTCACTCATGTTCCTGCCACTTCGCGCCTCTTCAAAGTGCACCACTACCGATGTCGGCTGGTACAGCACCCTGAAACCGTTCTTGCGCGCCTCGAAACACAGGTCCGTATCCTCGCAGAAAGACTCTGAGTATCCCTCGTCAAAGCCGCCTGTCTTTTCCCACGCCTCCTTCGATACCATCATCGCCGAACCCGATACATGGTCTGCATCCCGCACATAGTTATATTCAGCCTTTTCGGGATCATCGCCGCTGCCATAGCCCCATACACTGGCATCCTGCCATACTATGCCGCCCGCCTCTTTCAGTGTATTATCGGCATTCAGGTGTTTCGCTCCCACTATGCCTGTCTGCTCGTGCTTCTCAAAGGTGTGCAGCATTTCCTGCATCCAGCCCTTCCTTACCAGCGTATCATGCCCCAGGAACAGGTACATATCGCCCCGTGCACGTTTTACGGCCTGGTTCAGGCTTTTGGTATGGCCTATGCGTTTATCGTTGCGCACTACCACCAGGTTCTGTATATGCATGCTCAGTAGCTCACTACCCCTTTCCGAGCCGTCGTCCACTACTATTACTTCATAGTTGGTATATATCGCCTTTTCTACTATCGATCGTATGCAATAGTACACATGCTCTACCTCGTTGTTCAGCGGTATTATCACTGTTACCTTAGGCGCCATCGCTACAGGCAGCGATATCATCAGGTGTTTCTGCTTTCTGCGAATAGAGAAGATAGGATCGAAATCGGAGGTCACATCATAGCCGGGAAAGAAATACCCTGCCTTCAGGTGCAGAAAACTCTGCACGCCCATGGTAAGGCCCTTATGACGTACTTCTTTATAAAGGTCCCTGATGATAACACCTTTCTCAGAACTCCTGATAAAGGTATTTATGTAATGCAGGTATCTTTTTATTTTTTTCATGTTTCAGGTTAGGCAAAGCATACCATACACAGATATACCAGATCTTTAATATTAAGTTTTTTCAAAATGCAAATGTACTGTTTTTTTCTTAGTGTCTGCCGAAGAAAAAATTAAGAACTTCTTAAAAGATCTGCGATACGACCCAAAAAATAACCGTTATTTAAAATTGGACCATTGCTATATAACAAAATGAAATATATTTATACATCATAATTTAGTATATTTTATGAAAAATATTTTCGGTTATTGACTTTTTAGCACGATTTTTGCTGAACAAAGGTATATCGAGTTCAATTTGGAAATGAAAGATCCTGGTGCATTAGACATGAGGCTGGAAAAAGTACAGACACCTGCCATTCCGCAAACGGATATGGCAAGTATTCGTTTTATGTTCCAGGAAATGAACCAACAATACCTGGAGCATCAGCCCGCATCCTATTATGTTACCGCAAAACGCATAATGGATGTGGCTATATCTTCTTTGTTCATTCTCACCATTATGTCGTGGCTTACCCCTATCCTGGCCATACTTATCAAACTCACCTCCAAGGGCCCCGTCTTCTTTGTGCAAAAACGCACTGGCTACATGGGCACCGAATTCGATTGTTTCAAGTTCCGCACCATGTATGTGAATGATGAAGCACATATAAAGCAGGTATCTATCAACGACAAACGCATCACTTGGATCGGCAAGTTCCTCCGCGTCACTCACCTCGATGAAACGCCCCAGTTCTTCAACGTTCTCCTTGGCGATATGAGTGTCGTAGGCCCACGCCCACACATGCTTTATCATACACGCTATTATTCCGAGTGTATACCCTACTACAATCTGCGCCTCGAAGTACTGCCCGGCATGACAGGTATGGCACAGATAAAGGACTATATAGGCGAGATAAGCGTAGAAAGAGAGCTTCGCAAAAGGATACAGTGGGATATATACTATATGAAGAACCGCAGTATCTGGCTAGATATAAATATTCTTTTCACCACCTTTGGCTGTGTATTCGTAAAAGCATACGAGCTTATTACCGGTAAAAGCAGCAAATAAGAGAACGATAAAAGAACTCAAGTAAGCCACGCCTTTGGTGTGGCTTTTTTCATTCCTATCGGCATCAATAAAACAGTGAGTTTAGTTACAAGTGAACAAAGACACTGTTATCTCTTCTGCCGACATGGACCGATCACTCCCCTGCAACAAAGCTTAACAAAGCTTATGTCATCATTCTTCAAACGCTCAACATTCAATACATGTAATGATCATCACATCCTTTTGTCGATCATATGCATGTCTTTCCCCCCACAATTGTTATGCTCTCAATTATACCGTTTATACATAGAATGGCGGCATGGCGAATTATAGGACGTAACACCGCCCTCCCCGTTTGGGGGAGGGTTGGGGAGGGGCTTATTACAGGTTTTACAAATGCCGGATATTAAAGTCTAAATGGTACATGACGATGCATGGGGAAAAGTGCGCAAAAGAAACACAAAAGCTAGTATCTGAAGCCTCATTAACGCCCAACAAGCCAGATCTTATATGTCCTACCGGTTAGCATCTCTGCATACTTAGCGCGTCCTCCATACTTAAGTCGATATAAAAAAGATCCGCCGGCAAATACCGGCGGATCCATATGATCTTGCTATATCATTCTTCTTTACTTCTGCATTACGAAGTGGAAGGTGCGTACCTCTGTGGCCGTGCGCAGGTTCAGCATATACATGCCGTTGGCAAGGTCGCCACCCAGCTGCAGCTGCTCATCTATCGCACCGTTCTGTACCCGTACCACACCACGGTATACCACCTGGCCCAGTACATCCACTACATCAACGTTCACCTCCTTAGCATCACCACCCACAGTACCCCGTACCGTGAACCTGCCGCTGTTCGGGTTGGGCAGCAGGCGCACATCCGTACCAGTGGCCGTGGTGCCCACACCCAGAGGGCTCACCTTCATCGTCACCGTCTCAGTGCCCACAAGGCCTGCACAGTAACCGCCGCTCGTCACCTCTGCCGTCACCTCATCGCCATCCTGGAGCTCGTTGCTCATGTACATCGCGTTCGTAGCGCCGCTCACCACCGTCCCGTTAACCGACCACCTGTACAGGGGCTCGCTGCCGCCATTGGCAACATGAGCCGTCAGCCTCACGTTCTGGCCCTCCGATATCGACAGCCCGGGGTTCGCGCTTATCGTCACCACAGGTGCCTGGGGCACCACCACACGCATCTTCACATCGCTGCTCACAACATCCTGAAGCCTGCACGGGAAGTTGCTCGTCATCTCGCACGTTATCACATCACCATTGGCAGGTACATACGAGTATACAGGACCCGCACCTACCGTCACACCGTTCTTCTTCCATACATAGAACGGTGATGTACCGCCTGCCACGTCCGTAGCAGTATAGGTCACTGTA
>NZ_BAABFA010000007.1:0-215254 GCF_039540515.1 Nemorincola caseinilytica
TTGGTATTCCGATGAATTTGATGAAATGGTCAGGGAGCGTAGCAAATAATTTCAAACTGAGACACTACCTAATAATCGTGTCAAGATCTGATGAATGCGTCAATATCGTCCGTAACTGAGTATCAGCACCGCAACACGTTGCGCATACTTTGTATTGAAATTTACGCTTAAAGTAGCTACACTACCTGCTTTTATATTGACGATATTTATTATTCGAAAAGGACATTGTGGGTATTTAACCCTAACTTTGCGGCCTTTTAGTATCGTAGGGCATATATGAATAGGTCTGTGGCATTCCATACGCTGGGTTGTAAGCTCAACTACTCCGAAACATCGGCCCTTGGCCGTATGCTGGAGGCCGATGGGTTCACAAAGAAAGAATTCGACGAGGTGGCCGATGTATATGTGATCAACACCTGCTCTGTGACCGAGAATGCCGATAAGGAATGCCGCCAGATAGTACGCCGCATACAGAAACGCAATCCCGATGCCACAGTGGTCATCACCGGCTGCTATGCCCAGCTGAAGCCTCAGGAGATAGCCGCCATAGAAGGTGTGGACCTGGTGCTGGGCGCTGCAGAGAAATTCAACCTGGCCACCCACCTGAGGGAGATAACCGCCGGCCCGGCCGATGGCGGTGGCGCCCGCATATGCTCTTGCGATATAGAGGATGTAGGCGGTTTCCATAGCTCTTACTCCGTCAACGACCGCACCCGTACCTTTCTGAAGGTACAGGACGGCTGCGACTACAATTGCAGCTTTTGCACCATACCACTGGCACGCGGCCACAGCCGCAGCGACAGCATACAGGGCGTACTGAACAATATAGAAGAACTGGCCGCCGCAGGCGTGAAGGAAGTAGTACTTACCGGCATAAACCTGGGCGACTTTGGCAAGGGCGCCGATGGCGGGCGCACTCGCGATACCTCTTTCTACGAGCTGATACAGGCCATAGACAGCCATGCAGCGGCAGGTGTAGAGCGGTTCCGCATATCGTCTATAGAGCCAAACCTGCTCACCGACGAGGTGATACGGCTGGTGGCGGGGTCCAAAAGATTCATGCCTCACTTCCATATACCATTGCAGAGCGGCAGCGACCGCATACTGGGCCTCATGCGCCGCCGCTACCGCCGCGACCTGTATGCCGACAGGGTGGCGCTGATAAAGCAACTGATGCCCCACTGCTGCATAGGGGTAGATGTGATAGTAGGCTTCCCCGGCGAGACCGATGCAGATATGGATGAGACATTCCGCTTCCTGCACGACCTGGACATATCTTATCTGCATGTCTTCACCTACTCAGAGCGGACCAATACCCTGGCCGCCGAAATGAGGCCACAGGTGCCCATGCATGTGCGCAACGAGCGTAACAAGACGCTGCGCAACCTATCGTTCCAGAAAATGCGCTATTTCACCGAGGCACATACGGGCGCTACACGCAAAGTACTCTTCGAGCATGCCGAAAAGAACGGGATGATGGAAGGCTATAGCGACAACTACATCAAGGTACAGGCCCCCTTCCGCCAGGAAATGGTGAACCGGGTGGTGGATTGGACCTTGTAAAAGAGAAGAAATTCCACCACGATTTGCATACATCGTCCGATACCCCTAAATTTGCACTCCCATAATGAATGGTCTCGTAGCTCAGTTGGTAGAGCAGCTGACTCTTAATCAGCGGGTCTAGGGTTCGAGTCCCTACGCGACCACACCTTAATTCAATTGATTATCAAGGCGTTACATGCAAAGTGTGACGCCTTTTTACTTTCATCGAAATTTGCCCGCACTGAAAATTGCAGTATTCGTGGCAGGGAAGTGCTTTAAATGTTTTTTACCATACATGTCATACATGTGAATTTTATTATTGCATTTGTGCTCGCTGGCAGAATCGTGTCTACTTCAAATCGAAAACTACCAACTATTTTTGGACGCATTATTGCAATCGAAATATAAACAATCTACTAAAGCATCCTGCATAAATAATAATAATAAATTATTCACATAAAACGTAATAGCGTTCAGTACTACTCCACTCTTATATTGAACTATTTCGCATGAAAGCCATTAACAAACAGCCAAATCCAATCAGACCTAATACAATACAAATACTTTTACCTTTTTAGAATAGCACAGTTTGCCTTCTAATTGAATAAAAATACAAAAGTAGCCTTTGCCTACACTAGCAGGAGCTACAGTAAGATCGCCAGTAAAATTAGAATAAATATTTACTCGAGGCGTTGCTACTGGTTCCTGAGAAAAACCATATGAAGGCCCCCAAGGTGCGCTACTCGCCCAAGGTGAATAATTCATAGCCACACCGTATATCACATGTGAAGATAGATAAACAACAGGGAGTCCGCTTACCGTTATCAACTCCGGACGATTACGAACAGTAACTGTTTTTGATACAGGACAACTTCCAAGATCATACATAAGAACAACAGAGCCCCCGGGGTCATTATCTCTAATAGTAATATCCCCCGATGGAGATATAGAAAGTAGAGATGGATCAGAGCTAGTCCACACCCCTCCTGTGGGAGAACCAGTCAACGAATAACCGGTTCCCGTAATGCAATAATTGTCATTGCTGTTCGTAATTTGAGGCTTTAGCGATGTTATTGAATATGTACCCACGCATCCTTGCATACTTGTGTAAGAGATGAGAACACTGCCATATGCTAAACTAGTTACGATACCACCACTTGTTACCGTTGCGAGACCAATATTACCGCTTGACCAAGTTCCGCCACTCATATTAGAGGATAGGGTGGTAGGGGCACAAACGGATGAAGCTCCCGAAATGGCTGGCATACCATAAACAGTAACTACCTTAGTTGCTTCGCATCCATTAGAGGCCACATAAACGATGGTAGGTGTTCCAGCAGCCATGCCGGCAACTACCCCACCACCACTTACACTTGCCTGTAAGTTGCTACTGTACCATGTGCCGCCAGATGGGCTTCCTGTAAGGGTAATGGTAGAGCCTTGGCAAACGGTAGAAGTACCCGAAACAATAGGTGATTCTAAAACAGCTATCTGATGAACGACAGGGCATCCGGCACCAAAATACGAGGCAGGTGTGAAGGTAATATTTGCGGTGCCTGTCCCCACGGTCGTTACTAGACCATCGTTAAGCTCAACATCAACTACCGCGATATCGCTGCTGGTCCATGTGCCATCACCATCTATAGAGAAGTCCAGAATATTACCCATACATAAGTTCATAGTCGGCATTAAAGGTGTTGTGCCAACAGCAACAGTTTTAGTGGCAATACAACCAGGGGTCATAGTATATGTGATAATGGCCGTTCCTGTTGCGACACCAGTAACATAACCGGTACTGCCATTGGCAGTTGCCACAGAAGGATCACTACTGCTTAACATAACACCCGATACAGGACTTGGAGGAAGCTCTGGATTAAAAGATATCCACACCTGTATTGAAGAGCCAATACATATGGCATCTGGCAGATGGATCCGGGCACTGTTAACATTTACCAAGGTCGTACCCTGACACCCGGCAGGTGTTGTGTATGTGGCCATTGACCCATCACGATAGGTATATATGCCAGAAAGTACTCCATCCGAGCTATGTGTCATTCCCGATGCAGTAAAATGCAAGGCCCAGGTACCACCAGATGGTGTTGCAGTCAATGTGGTCGTAGCTCCGGCACAGACGTCAACCTCATAAGGCGTAATAACATCTTCTACCGTCATTATCTTATAGCCCATACATCCACCATAAGGCGCCGTATATGTGATAATAACTGTGCCGGGAATAACGCCTGTTACTACGCCTCCTGTACCTATGGTAGCAATAGAGGTATTGTTACTGCTCCATGTACCACCCGGGGGTACAACAGATAGTGCCTTGGTACCAGCCGGACACACAATAGCATCACCACTGACCGAAACATTACTATAAATATTCATCGGCATACTCGCAGAACAATCTCCAAAAGTATATGTGAGTGCGGTACTGCCTGCGTGTACACCCGTAACATCGCAAGTAGCGCCAGAGGCACTGATAATTGCTACATAACTAGACCCTATACTCCATGAACCACCTGCGGGCCAAGATGTCGCAGTGGCTATACCTCCGATACATAGAGGGGTCGGCATTGCTATAGTGGCAGGCGCTACTGACACCACCACGGTTGAGCGCCCACAAGCAATGGAAGAATATGTGATGATTGCGGTACCTGTGGCGGTACCAGAGGTAATAACACCATTAGTATCTACCGAAACATATATTGAATTGCTACTTTCCCATTCCCCACACCCATAGCTAGCTCTCAACGTGGCTGTATCATTGCGACAAAGCAGAGTATCACCTACAAGAATATTATTGGGACAATATGAGTTGAAATAAAAATCATAGGCCTGACCGTAAGTGCCAATACAAGGGGCATCGGTATTGTTACGAGCCTCCGAAAGCATCACACGCATATGGTAGCGCCCTGCAGGGGCACCACAAACAAGACTTATTTCATAAACCGAGTCCATGACAGTGGGGCCAAGCTCCACATCGGGGGTAGGATTTGCAGGCCAGTTAGCATACTCTGTCGACCCGAATATATTATCACGATTCCAGTCTATATAAACCGATACATAACCCGTATAGTGAGTTGTGTAGCGCGATATATGCAAGTATACCTTGGCGCCTACGGGGGCATCTATACCCTGGGTGGCAGAGAGGTCGGTATAGGTGCCGGTGCAGCTGGTGGCATTCACGCTGATGGTAGATGTGGTAC
Organism: Nemorincola caseinilytica; assembly: GCF_039540515.1. Lineage (NCBI taxonomy): Bacteria > Pseudomonadati > Bacteroidota > Chitinophagia > Chitinophagales > Chitinophagaceae > Nemorincola > Nemorincola caseinilytica. The sequence goes on from NZ_BAABFA010000007.1 coordinate 4,752, forward strand.
CCATATCTCCGGTGGCATGTATATTGGTGAAATACTCTGTGAAGCAGCTTTTACTGAAGACCGGCGCAGTAGCGGTATCGCACCCCTGCCCATAACTATTGGCCATGCCCGCCACACACAGCAGCAGCAAAAAAACACGCATATATCTTCTAAGGTCCATTTTTTGTTATTTTATAGAGTTGTATAGTTCTTTATTTTTGTTCGTTATTACGGTGGGTATGCCGCTGGCCATGCTTAGGGTGGGGCCTATGGCAGAGCCCGTACTAACATCGGTAACGGTGATGTCGTGCAGGTTTATCATGCTGTTCACGGCTATCTGCACATTGTCGCAATACGATGATACAGCAAGGTCTATCTCGCCTCCCATGCCGGAAGTGAATTTACTTACAGGCATACCCATAGCCCTGCCACATGCCAAAAGGCACAGAAACATTAGCCATATTTTTACCTGTTTCATCCTATTCATCTCTTTATGCTATTCCGTTTTTTTAGTTCCCCAAACATGCGTTCCAAATGTCCACACATTGCATAGTGGGAGAAAGCCAACCGTGCAATACCCCTTCACCCCTTTTCTCAAGGACAATTTGCAACCAAATCTGATTACGAATGAAGGCTACTTTGCTAATTGAAAAGGGGTTTGCCAACCTGTTTGAATCAATATAAATTTTGCTAGAGGTGTTATCCGTCCCCGTATAAACGAATGGCATAACCGAGCGCTTTGCAGCATAATAAATACCAATATCACCAGACTTTATCCAGCCCGATAGAACCTGTTTTGCATCATGTTCTGCGTCAATCGTGTATTTCACCTTTACTTTAATCCTGTCCCCATGTGTTCTAACAAATTTAAAGATGTAGTATTTGTCTTTTAGTTCATCATTCTTAACGATACGGCATACTTTTGAGCCTACACTATCGATATATATAGTACATCGATGATCATTCAACAGGAATGCATTACCATCAAATTCATTTTCCTGAGCTAGAATCACTCCACACGAAATGAAGAGAAACTGCACCATTAATATTATACGATACATCATTTGCTTCTACCGTTTACCTGTAAATGAAATTGTTTTACACCATTTAACTGCTGGTTGAATTCATTCCAACCAATACTTTTGACATTCCCTTTGATATCATATTGAGTAGGTGTAATGATAAGGCATCCCGTAGTCACACCTCCCTTTAATTTGCCCTTTAGCGGACCGTCTTTATAATACGTTTTACCAGCCCAACCATTTCTATTCGATGTGTGGATATATACACCATCTTTCTGAGTAGCACTATATGGGTGTATAGGACTTGGATTAACTCCATCTAACGTATTGACTGGACCTGTATTATTGATTGCCCAGTTAGATTTTAAGGCTCCTGACTTACCTGGATTTCGATACGAGACGGTATAGTCACCATCATCAATTGCACCAAACGTTTTGAAATCAGATGTCATCGAGAGGCCTTTATAATACTGAATATCATTTTCTCCTTTAGGTCCATATACAGTAACGTCAGCAAGCTTTGCTCCCTTGCCAAAAAGATTCTCCCCTTCGCCAAGCTTTTCATCTCTGCTACCTTTAAAATCAACCACCGCTTTCCCCAAGTATTTTTCACCTGGTTTAGTTGTTGCCTGAGAAGTTGCATCTTTGTCCCAAACGATATTTCCATCCTTCTTTTCAACCCAGTCATCAATATTTCCTAGAGGATCGTTTCGGGAGATAGGGTTGCCACTGAAAGTTGAATACGTTGAAATCGAAGGATTACCGTTCCAATCATCTTTATTCCACCTCCTTCCTATCCTCGGGTCATACTCCCAATACAATGCAGAATAGTGGTTGCCCACACCCGCCACTTCATTCTCCTTCATCTGCCCATTATACCCATACCTATATCCATCATTGTTGCACACCGTGCTTACGATGTTGCGCGGTACTACGGTGTCTTGCTGGGCGCGTATGCTTACCAGTTCCACATCGCCGCCACCGGGGTTGGTGCATTCTATCTTCAGGTGTATGTTGCCGCTGTGCGGGGTGCTGGTAATGTTCACCGTTATTACGGTGGGTATACCGCTGGCCATGCTTAGGGTAGGCCCTATGGCAGAACCCGTACTAACATCGGTAACGGTGATGTCGTGCAGGTTTATCATGCTGTTCACGGCTGTCTGCACATTGTCGCAGTATGATGATACCGCAAGGTCTATCTCGCCTCCCATGCCCGCACCTGTGCTGTAAATATGATAACCGGTAAGGCCACCGCCAATGCCGGAGGTAGCCCCTACTATACCCACAAAGGCCCCGCCGAACGAGGTGAACGCGAGGTCGTAGCCGCGGTATACCAGCACATTGCCCATGCCGCTGTAGGTGGTGGTGAAGCAGTGTGTGGCCGTATCGACCGTATAGCGGCCGGGTATGTACTGCCCAAAAGGATAGTGGTCGTGCGCGGAGGGCACTATGGGCGCCCACGCATCTATAAGGGCATCTACACCCGTGGTGAGCCAGCCGCTCACAGGGGTGAACTCGCTACCCTTGCGCTTGTCGCTGAGGGTGGCCAGCACATTGCCCAGGTGGTCGGGCACTTCATACTCGTTCTGGCCCGTACCATGCTTCGCATAGCGCCATAGCTTGTCGCTGTTGCCATAGGGGTTGGTACTATCTATCGTTATCACGTCCTGGCACTCCAGGCTATACCATGGCACCCGGGCAAACAGGCGCACCGTATCGTACACACCTGTGGGTATCACAGTGCCATCTACCGTCATACCTATCTCCTGCCCATAATACTGCTTCTGCCCCAGCCGGCTACTGCCATATATATCGTGAGATGCAAGGGCGAAATCGTGGTAGAAGCCAGGATTTCTGGACGTACCAGAACCTTTGTAAGTAGCCAGTATATTGCCCCCGGCATCGCGTATGTAGTATTCATCGTGCCTTACCTTAGGCAAGCTGCCTATCTTGCTGTAGTGCTTGGCCACGCGGTTGCCGGCCGCATCGTACTGGTAGGTCACAAGGCTGGTATCGGTATTGTTGATGAAGCCTACCACCTTGTTGTACAGGTTCCAGACAATGGTATCCTGCCCGCTCTCCAGGTTGGCAGAAAGGTTGCCTATGGCATCAGCAAAACAAAGCCCCCTGTAGCATACCAAAAGGCTTGCTATCAACAACCATGTTCTTATTGGGGGCGTCAGCTTCATTACTACTATTTTATTTCAGTGGCGTTGCACCATTCGGCTTCGGACCGTTATCGGGCTTTTCTCTTACCGTTTTCTCTATTGAACACTATAGAAAAACAAATTTTTGTAGAGTAGCTTATCGTAATCAGTGTTCCATTCTTCTAAATTATAATAAGCTTTTACTGCTTTTTCTACTCTTACTGGAGCAACATAATTGCGATAACTAATTTTATCTTTTTCAAAAGATTTTATGGCCGTAGACGGCAAAGGATTCTGAAAAAAATCCTCGTATTGTGGCATATCGTCTGTTCCCAGTTTATATACAGGCAATCTAATGCCCTCTAGATTTGTCTGAATATTTGCAAATACTATCCAATGTTTATGATAGAATTTTGCATCAAACGTATTTGCAAAGAATAGTACATCATTCTTAATAATTTCTTTTGGATCAATTGGCGATGTAATGCCTTGTAGTCCTTTAAAAATTACAACTGTGAGACTCTCCTTGTTAAGAATACATCTTATCTGGCCAATGGCATAGTTAGAATCGCTAACGCGTAATGTGAATAAATCTCCTTCTTTAAGTTTCATCGCTATTTTTTTATTACATTCTTTTTATTTGACAATTGTCCATTAGGATTACTCTTATTTGTTGGACCTCCACCTGCATCAATATGTTTTTGTTCAGCAAGATTCAAAGCCTTGCCAGGTGTTGCTCTGTCTAGTATTTCAAATTCAAAGTCTGCATCTGGGTTATTACGAGCATGTTCTTTTTGACGTTGAAGGTATCTATTCTCATTCTTGGCTTGACCAACATATGGTTTAATCTGGTTATTACGGTCTTTTCTTCCGTATATTATACCTTCTGGGATTTCTTTAGGCGCTGACTTTGAACTATTAAGTATAGGTCCACCATTATCTCTGGTCTCTTGCCCAACATTATTCAAACCTTGCTGCAACCAAAAACCTACATCAGCACTTGTATTTGCGAAGTCGGCATCTTTAGCATTAGCTGCTGAGTTATACGAAGGGTAACTAGCACTTTCATCATACTTTACCTCTTGTATGCAGAAATTCTACGACCTGCAGGCACAGGGCTACAACATAGGCCTGGGCGTAAAGCCTGCTGCCAATACGGGTTCAGCATCGTACAAGACGGGGTCTGTAGGTCTTATGCTGCATCCTGCCCTTAGCTACCGCCTCAGCGATATGCTCTTCCTCAAGGTAGGTGTCTACTATGCAAAACAGGTATATAGCAACGATGCATCTGCAACTTATACTATCACCGACAGGGCCGGAACATACAGCGGTATGCTCAATGGTGTCACTAAAAGTGATAACAGCTCTTTCGGGGGCGATATAGGTGTGCGCTGGTTCCTGGGCAAGGCAAAAGATATGGACCACGACGGCATAACCGACAAGCGCGACCTCTGCCCCGATATAGCCGGTCTGCCACACTTCAAAGGCTGCCCCGACCGCGATGGCGATAGTATAACAGATGCCAAAGATCATTGCCCCGATGTGGCCGGCCTGAAAGAGCTGCACGGATGCCCCGATGCCGATGGCGATGGTATAACTGATGCAAAGGATGCATGCCCTCATAAGTATGGCCCTGCAGCTACCCGTGGCTGTCCCGATGCAGATGATGATGGTGTGGCCGACAAGGACGACGCCTGCCCGTCTAAGAAAGGCCCGGCATCTGCCGCCGGCTGCCCCGATACCGATGGCGATAGCCTGCCCGACAATAAAGACAACTGCCCCGAGGTATCTGGCACGGCTGCCCATAATGGCTGCCCCGAGCCTCCCAAAGAAGAGCCGAAGAAAGAAGTGGCAAAGCCCGTCATAGACATCTCCAGGCCTGTTCTTTTCCGCGTGGCGAAGACCACTATAAGCAAGGACGACCATCCGCAACTGGACGAAGCCGCACGGCTTTACAAGGCTACTCCCGGCGCATACATACAGCTCGACGGCTATACCGATAATACCGGTAATGCGAAATACAACCGCACCCTCTCCCGCAAACGCGCCAGTGCCGTGAAACGCTACCTGGTACGCAAGGGCGTGGACGGCTCGCAGATAAAGATAAAAGGCCACGGCAGCAAAGAGCCCGAAGGCACCAACAGCACAAAGGACGGCCGCGCACAGAACCGCAGAGTGAGGATACGCCTCACCAATGACCAATAGATCATTTCATCATCATTGAACAACCACATATCCTAATGAAAAAACACATCGTTCTTATGCAGCTACTGGCACTCCTGTTGGGAGCCGGTAGCCATGCCACGGCCGGTATAGGCGGCTACCTCAACATCTACAACAGCACACCCGATACCATAACGCTCAATGTCGTCGACCCATCGGGCTGGGAAAGTGGCGATGCGCCTACGCTGGGCATTTCCCTGCCACCTATGACAGGCATACCGCAGCAATATATCGAGGCCGATTACACCCAGGCCACAATGGCCACCATCACTGTCAGCGGCAACAATATCAGTGGCGGTTTCGTGCTGTCTGAAGGAGTGGGGTCGTATGCTATTTCCGGGGTATCGGCATCTGGCATTACCATAGCCAGCAATATCACATCCGCCAATTTCATTTACGTCACCATCACCGACCCTTCCGAATCCTGGATGACGAGCAACACTAGCATCCGGGGTTCTACCCTGCAGAACATCGTCATTCCCGGCGCCCACGATGCCGCTATGGCCACCAGCTCCAACTGCACTGCAGGAGGCAGTACTGCCAATACGCAGACACAGCAGTACTCCTTCCTGCAAATGCTCCTCTCCGGCATTCGCCTGTTCGATTGCCGCCCTGTCATCATAGACAATAGCGGTACTATATACTTGGGCCACTATGGCTGGGTAGCACCGCTGAACAGCTACCAGGGCTGTACCGGCGCTACTGTAGCATCTCTGCTAAACCAGGTAAAGACATTCATATCCCAGCCCGGCAGCAAAGAGGTGGTGATACTGGAGTTCTCCCACTTCTTAGACCTCTATGCCAACCCCCAGAACAACTCCTACTTCACTCCGGCAGATCTGAGCACCCTTATGACACAGATATACGACTCCCTGGGCAGTTATCTCTACACCGGCAATGGCAATTTCCTTACCACCAATATCGGTACACTTACCGCCAATGGGGCAAAGGTCATCGTCATGTTCGATCCGGAAATGAATGTCACCGGCAATACCTCGCAGGGCATACAGATCACCCCTTCCTCCGTTTACAATAATTTTAGCCAGACCAACGATGTAGATTCTATGATGTACGGGCAGATAGGGGCACTCTGCGATACTAATAACGCAAGTACCTACTTCTACCTGTCATGGACACTTACACAAGAGCCCGAACAGGCCGCAGCATGCTCTGGAAATAAAACGTGGATACAGGTCGTTTTGCCCTTGCTGGGCCCCTTAGGTAACGGTATCTCTATCGCTGCCAACTGTTTATGTACGCCCATTATCTCCCTGGCCAATGAGGCCAACAGCCAGCTACCTGAATTTCAGGCCCTGGCCATGCAGAAAAAACTGCCCCGTCTGCCCAACGTTCTCTATGCCGATATGATAGGTCTGCAGCACTATGTCTATTGCTGCATGCTCAATAACATCACCCCCTGACGAAAAAACACCCGAAGGCGTGTGTTGTTGCCCGCCGGCAGCCCCCAACAGGGCTGGCCGGCGGGTCTTTTTGTGACAGCTATGGCTACAAGGGCTCCGGTTCAAAAAAATTAGGTATTATCTAGTGTTTATTGGAATATTTATATACCTTTGCAGTCCAAATTTTTGGCGAGGTAGCTCAGGCGGTTAGAGCGCAGGATTCATAACCCTGAGGTCTCGGGTTCAACTCCCGATCTCGCTACAGACAGAAAAGGCATCCATTCGGGTGCCTTTTTTCATTGACGATCCAGAGCGCAGGATCCATAATCCTGAGGTCTCGGGTTCAACTCCCGATCTCGCTACACACAAACAAAAGGTGCCCATTTGCGGCACCTTTTTTCATTGACGATCCAGAGCGCAGGATCCATAACCCTGAGGTCTCGGGTTCAACTCCCGATCTCGCTACACACAGAAAAGGCATCCATTCGGGTGCCTTTTTTTATTGACGACCCAGAGCGCACGATCCATAACCCTGAGGTCTCGGGTTCAACTCCCGATCTCGCTACACACAGAAAAGGCATCCATTCGGGTGCCTTTTTTCTTCCATCCCAGATAACGCTTCTACATTTTTCGTAATTTTCATATTGCATTTATGACACGCGTATTCGTTATCTGCATGCTCCTGCTGCCCGGGGTCTCCCGGGCTCGCGTCAGAACGGAGTGGAAGGGCAATGTACAGCGGGTAGAGGACCATAAATACTATCCCGGCATTACCGGTCCTGTTCATACCACCATTTATACCTACGATCTTTCGCGCAAGCAAATGACCAAATTTGTTTACGACTCAGATACCCTCCAGTACACCACCAAACGGATCAGCTATTACAACAAAAGGGACCGCCTTGCCAAAATGGAGTATTACGGAAAGGACGGGCTGGAAAGCACGGTCACCTTCACCTACGATGAGATCGACAGGCTGCTCAGCTCACAGGAGATAGCCATCACCATTTGTCGCTGCCCGGGCGATACCGAGAGGAACATATCATACATCAGGTACGATACACTGGGCCAGGCGGTAGCTAAAGACCTGAACGGCAAGCCGGAAGAACATATCTACTACCGCTACGATACCTGCGGACAGGAAGTGACCATATACGAATATTCATCTATGGCCGGTTATCCGTACATCTGCACTTACAACGATAAAGGGCATATGATACAGGAGGTCTCTTATAGCATCAAACTGGCACGGGAGCCCTACCCGGTCGTTACACGTTACGAATACATATATGACGAGAAAGGAAACTGGGTGAAAAAAACATGCCTGCGCAACCACAGGGTACTATCCTATACTTTACGCACCATCACCTACTAATGGGGCCGTTTTTAACGAATATTCAATAGATACTGGTACGGTTTTTGAACTATTTATTTTGCATTTCCGTATAGTGTGTGTGTTTGATGGAAATTTAGGTGAGGAAATGACCATATATAGATTTCCATAAAGGGGTGTCTTTCAAGGCTCCCCTTTCTTTTTCACTATCACATACAGTTACAGGCCTGTGAGGCATATACCTACCGACATAGGTGTCAACGTAGGTCCGGCATTGTCTTTGAAGACATTGGTAAGATTATATGAGCCGAATATGGAGAAATTGCCCCAGCCCACACGCGCCGTAGCGGCAAAGTTCCATGGGCTTATATAGCGTTTGGTGCTTACTTTATCCTTTATATTGGTTCCTTCTACCGAGCGCAGTCCTTTGGTATGCGCACCTAGCAGGGTCCCTACCTGCAGACCTATGGCCGCCTTGAAGCCCTTGTTCCTGTTATTGATATTGCTGAAATACCTCAGCTCGAACGGCGCCTGCAGGTATGCAGTGTTGAACTTATAGCGCTTATAGCCGGTTATAGAGTCCTTCATGAAGTTGGCATCATAGCCGCCCACACCCGTATCGCTTGTATACAGTACCTGTTTGTCCATGTATATCGATGTGGTACTTATGCCCAGGCCTGCGGCAAAGCTCAGCTTGCTCTTCTTTATAGGGAAGTCATAGCACAGGAACGCATTGAAGGTATAGGCAAATGGTTTTGTGTTCACCTTGGCCGTATCGCTCGTTTCCTTGTTCCAACTGGCGTAGCCGAACTGCACCAGCACGAAGTCGCGCGCCGACTTCGTTATCTGCGGCAGGGAATCCTTGCTGCTTACATTGATAGAGTAGCCGTTTTGGGCAGAGACGCGGGTAGCACATACCACCATCAGCGCTATTACAGCCAGGATCTTCCGCATATTCATGTATTAGGGCGCAAATATAATAGCTGCCCGATGGATAAATTGTTAAAAAGAAAGGAATAATGCGATAATGTGACGGAATGTGGCAATGCGATACTGCGGCAACGAGGCTTTGGGAGGGTGATGCAAAACAAAAGCGCCCCGTTTCCGGGGCGCTGCACCAAACCTATATCACTATATTCTTTACTATTAGTTGTAGTTCACTGTTACGGGCACACCGGTAGCGTTGGTGTACAGACCAGAAGCCTGACCGGCAGCTACGTTCAGGGTAGCACCTACGTTCAGGGTCTCAGTACCGCCCGCGCTCAGGGTACCTGTGGCAGAAGGTGAGCTGGTAAAGTTGTCTACGGTCATGTTGTGTGTAGCACCGTCTGTTATTGTGCAAGAAGTAGGAAGAGTTATTGCGTAAGTATAACCACCCTGACCAGAAACTGTGAAGCTGGCAGCAGCTACGGTACCTGTAGTAGCAGGAAGGGTAACACCACCTGCACCGCCTGTAGTGCGGGTACCTGCAGGAGCCAGAACAGCAGTACCGGCTATAGTTGCAGATACGGCCACGTTACCGAAGTTCATATCTACTGTCTTTACTATAGATATCGGAGTTATGATGTTAGCAGATGCAGAAGCTGTTGCAGTGGCCTGTGCGAATGAGCTGTTAGAAAAAGATACCAGTGCAACAGTAGCGAGAGCGAGAGACTTGAAGATGTTTTTCATTGTAGTTCGTTTTAGTTTGTTTGTTTAGATTGTTTGTTGCCTGCCTGCCGCAGGTAGGTTTGACAGGTATATAACCAACGCTGTGCCAGAAACATAAATAATTGAAAATCAAACAGTTGAATTTTTACATGCTATGCCAAACATCCACCACGCGGACAATAATTCCAGAAAATAGAAAAGCTAGACCGAACACAAAGAAAAAGACCGCTCATGAGAGCGGTCTTTTATAACTATTAAAAAAATCGCATTACAGTTTGCAAGATGCGGTGCTCAGTGCTGTAGTATAAGTTGCAGACATCTTATCGCATGCGTCTTTCGCATCACTCTTTGATTGTTTGCCCAGTGCATATGGCTGAGTAACAGTTGTGCTACCGGTAGTGATGGTACAGGTGCAGGTATAGTCTTTCTTACAAGATGTGAACATTGATGCTGCAACAGCTACCACCATCAGAGGAAAAAGTTTTTTCATTGTATATATTATGTTTTTTGTAGCGTAAATATCATAAACTCCTTCCGCATTTACATTTGCACACCCCCTGATACTTATATCTTTTTTGACAATGGTCTTTCTTTACAGGGAATGGTATATGGCCATCTTACAGCAGCCCCCGCACTTTGTCTATAACGGCCTGCAGCCCACCTACATCCTGCCCACCTGCCGTAGCAAGGGTCTTTTGCCCGCCGCCACCGCCCTTTATCAGGGGCGCCACATGCTCCTTTATTATCTTGCCAGCATCCAGTCCGCGGGCGGCATGTACCTTTTCGTCCACGCCTACAGCTACAAAGGCCTTGCCATCTATATTGGCGCACAGCACTACCACATGGTCGTTCAGGTGGTTCTTCAGGTCGGTACACAGCTTTTTCAGGCCATCGGCGCTGCTCACGGTCACTATCTGCCCTATGTACGATACCTGGTTCACTATCTCGTCTTTCGTCAGCAGTTCGTTGCGAATACCCACCAACTGGCGTGCCTCCAGGTTCTCTACATGTTTTTCCAGTTGGGTACGCTCTTCCTGTAGTTTTTCTATGGCCTTCACCGGGTCTTTGGCATTCTTCAACTGCGCCGCTATGTTGGCTATCAGCTGCAGTTGCTCGTTTATGAAGTGCTCTGCGGCCAGCCCGCTCACCGCCTCTACACGGCGCACGCCTGCGGCCACTGCCGCCTCGCTCGTTATCTTGAAGTACCCCAACTGTCCTGTAGCGCCCACATGGGTACCACCGCACAGCTCTATAGAGTACTGCGGATCCATTACCACCACGCGCACGGTATTGCCATATTTCTCGCCAAAGAGCGCCATGGCGCCCATTGCCACTGCCTCCTCTTTGGCCATTTCCTTTATCACTACGGGTATGTTCTCGCGTATCTTCTGGTTCACTATGGCCTCTATGCGCTTTAGCTCCTCCTCTGTTACCTTGGCAAAGTGCGAGAAGTCGAAACGCAGATGCTCCTCGTTCACCAGCGATCCCTTCTGGGCCACATGCGTGCCCAGTACCTCGCGCAGGGCGGCATGCAGCAGGTGCGTGGCGCTGTGGTGCACCGCTGTGGCCACACGCTTGCCGGCATCTATACGCGCATGCACAGGGGCCGTCACATTCTCCGGCAACACCTCTGCAAAGTGTACTATCATGCCATCTTCTTTCTTCGTATCTATTATCTGTATGGCCTCGTTGGGGAATATCAACTCGCCCGTATCGCCCACCTGGCCACCGCTTTCGGCATAGAAAGGGGTGGTATCCAGCACTATCTGGTAAGATTCCTTGCCCTTGGCGCTCACCTTGCGGTACTTCATTATGCTGGCATCGGCCTCGTGATGGTCATACCCTACGAATACCGAGGCATTGCCTTCCCTCAGCACTACCCAGTCCTGCGTGTCCAGCGCAGTGGCCGCACGGCTGCGAGCCTTCTGCTGCTGCATCTCGGCGGCAAAGGCATCCTCATCTACCTGCAGACCCTGCTCGCTACCTATCAGCCTCGTCAGGTCTATAGGGAAACCATAGGTATCATATAGCTCGAAAGCGGCCTTACCATCTATGGTTATGGTATCGCGGCTGCGTGTATCGGCTATTATGTCGTCTATCTTACGCAGGCCTTTGTCCAGCGTACGCAGGAAGGCCTCTTCCTCCTCCTTTACCACACGGCTCACAAGGTCGGCCTGCTTGTGCAGCTCAGGGAACACATCCTCGAACTGCTTTGCCAGTGCAGGCATCAGCTGGAACAGCAGCGGCTGCTTATACCCCAGGTAAGAGTAGTAGTAGCGCACCGCGCGGCGCAGTATGCGGCGTATCACATAGCCCGCGCCCGTGTTCGATGGCAGTTGTCCGTCGGCTATGGTAAAGCCTATGGCCCTTATGTGGTCGGCCAGCACACGGAAGGCTATATCCTGCTTGCGGTCGCTGTAGCCATAAGGCTTGCCCACTATCTTCTCTATTATGCCTATGGTGCCGGTAAATACATCGGTATCATAGTTGCTCTGCTTGTTCTGCAACACACGCACCAGCCGCTCGAAGCCCATACCCGTATCTACATGCTTGGCGGGTAGTGGCACCAGCGTACCATCTTTCTGCCTGTTGAACTGCATGAACACATTGTTCCATATCTCTATCACCTGCGGGTGGTCTGCATTCACCAGGTCGCGGCCGGGCTGCTGTGCTTTCTCCTCATCGGTGCGGCAGTCCACATGTATCTCCGAGCAGGGGCCGCAGGGGCCTGTATCGCCCATCTCCCAAAAGTTGTCCTTTTTGCTGCCCAGCAGTATACGGTCTTCGCTCACATGGCGTTTCCACAGGTCGTAGGCCTCCTGGTCCATAGGCAGGTCCTCGGCGCTGTCCCCGCCAAAAACGGTCACATACAGCTTGTCCTTCGGTATGCCATATACTTCTGTCAGCAACTCCCAGCTCCATGCTATTGCCTCGGCCTTGAAGTAGTCGCCAAAGCTCCAGTTGCCTAGCATCTCGAACATGGTATGGTGATAGGTATCCACACCTACTTCCTCCAGGTCGTTGTGCTTGCCGCTCACGCGTAGGCACTTCTGCGTATCGGCTATACGGGTATGCTCCGGCTCGCGGTTGCCCAGGAAATAGTCCTTGAACTGGTTCATACCTGCATTGGTGAACAGGAGCGTAGGGTCGTTCTTCACCACTATCGGGGCCGATGGTACTATATCATGGCCTTTGCTGCGAAAAAAATCAAGGAACTGGCGGCGTATCTCGGTTGCTGTGAGCATTATTATATGATATTAAAACAGGCTGCAAAACTAATGGAAAAGATGCAAGGAAGGGAACTCCCATATTCCGTAATTTTAGGTATACAAGCAGCTTTCGCCAATGAGATACACCGCAAAAGGCAAGTATGGCAAGTCTATAGAGTTGACGGACGACAAGGCCGCCCTGCTGGGCAGTGTGCGCCGCGCTTCGTGGAGGGCCATAAGGGGCGCCATCATCTCAGTTGGCGGTACAGAATATACCGTAGCGCCCCGTGGGGTATTCAACCGAACGGTAGATGTCACCAAAGACGGGCAGCAGCTCATATCCTGCACCTTCAAGCCCATGGGCAAGGTGGTCATCACCACTGCCAATGGCACATCGTATACCCTAAAACGCACCAACTTCTTTCGTGGGCATTATGGCCTGTTCTCCTCGCAAGACCAGCAGATAGTCACCATTGTGCCCCACTTCAAGCTCTGGTTCTTCGGCATTACATACGATATAGATACCGATGACAACTATACCGAGGGCCGCGATACCCTCTTGCTACTGCTGCTGGTATATGCCATCAATACCATGCAGCGGGCCGCAGCAGCCGCAGCCACCTGATATTCGTATAAAAGCCGATAGCCGCCCATGGGGGCGGCTATCGCATATCTGTAGCAGCTATGCAGGCTATTGCCCCTGCTGCCCCTTGTTCTTGTTCTTGAACTTGCGGTTCTTGTTGAAGTTGTTGTTGTTATTGTTGTTATTGCCAAAGGCGTTGGGGTTGCTGTTGTTGAAGTTGTTGCCCCGCTGGCCACCCTGGTTGTTGCCCTTGAAGTTGCGGTTGTTGTTATTGTTGTTCCGCTGCTTGAAGTTGCGGTTGTTGTTATTGTTGTTCTGCGGCGTAATGTCAAAGTGTACCCTGTAGCCGCCGGTCTCGTACTTCAGCAGGCCGCCGCTTATCTCGGCCAGCTCGTTCTTTATCATATCGTCATGCACGGGTTCCTTGTGCCAGTTGCCATAGGCCAGCTTCATGTAGTAGCCCACGGCCTGTGTGAGGCCATGTTTCCTTTCCTCGTTGGTCTCTTCCATAGCACGGTTCAGCAGGCCCTGTATGTTCTTGCCCAGGTGCCTGTGCTTTATCGGTCCCTGCGGATATGGCAGCACTTCCGGCCTTTTGAAGATCGATTCCGGCGTGGGGCATGGGTATGGCCCGTCCACATCCAGCTTGAACTCCGTCATCTGGAAGAGGTGGTCCCACAGCTTATGCTTGTAATCCTCTATGGTCTTCAGGTGGGGGTTCAGCGTGCCCATCAGCTCTATTATTATCTCGGCCTGCTGCAGTCGCTTCTGGCGGTCTTCTATACCCATCAGATATTCCACCATCTTCTGCACATTGCGCCCATATTCCGGCATCAGCATCTTGCTGCGCGTAGTATTATATTCCATTTTATATTTGTCTTTTTGGTCTCCCATCAGGCCAATGCACAAATGCATATGCAGCCACGGGAGTAGTTCATTAAAGAAATAATGGGACCGTTGAAAAAAGCTGGTGAAGCGGCCAGAGTAGGACAGGCGCCTGATCACCGTGGGATGGGTCCTTTAGCAAATATAGGTATTATCGCCCAAACAGCAATATGAGGCACTCTCCCCACTCTCACACTCTCTCTTCGCTCCCCGCTCTCTATTTGTCCTTCCGTTCGTTGTACAGCATCTTTATCAGGCCATCTGCCAGGCCTATCTTGGGTACATATATCTCATCGGCCTCGGCCCAGCGCATCACCGATGTATATATCTGCAGCGCAGGTACTATCACATCGGCACGGTCGTCCCGAAACTGGTACAGGTGTTTGCGCTCCTCCAGCGTGGTATTGCTCAGTTCCTTGTGGTAGTCCTTCAGCAGCTCCAGTGGCAGTGGCTTGCCCTCCTTCCGTTTCGAGATAGAGAATATCTTGTTGATGTTGCCACCCGTGCCTATGGCCTCTATGGGGTGGTGCCCGCGCGTATAGGTCTTTATGTACCACTTCATATGGTCCCACTGCTCTTCTGTCACCTTGTTGTGCAGCAGGCGTATGGTACCTATGTTGAACGATTCTTTGAAAATGGTATGGTTCTGTGCATACATCGTTACCTCGGTGCTGCCGCCGCCCACATCTATGTACATGTAGGCCTTGTTGCTGCTCAGGTTCTCGGCTATATGCGTTTCGTATAGTACAGCGGCCTCGTACTGGCCGGTTATTATGTCCACCTGTATGCCGGTCTCGCTCAGTATAGCGGCCAGCAGTTCTCGGCCATTGCTGGCATCCCTCATGGCCGATGTGGCACATGCCCTGAAGGCCTCTACGTTGTAGATATCCATCAGTATCTTGTATGCCCTCAGCGTGTCTATCAGTTTCTTTTTCTTCAGCTCGCTCACATACCCTTTGTCGAATACATCGAAGCCCAGGCGCAGCGGTATGCGCAGCAGGCACAGCTTTGTGAAGTCTACCGTTCCATCCTTGTACACCGATGCCTCGCTTATGAGCAGTCGCGCGGCATTAGACCCTATGTCAATAGCCGCCAGTACCATTATTGATAGCTTTTCCCTTGTAAATACCTGTATATGGCCTCCTGCGAGCGTACCAGCACCTCTTTCTTCTGCGGCTGAACATAATTGTTACTTTGTTCATTATCCAAGATACGGCCTTTCACGTTCTCTGCAAGCTGTATGTGCAAAATATCTGTCAGCTCCTGCCGTATCTTCTCATCTTTAATAGGACAGGCCGCCTCTATGCGGTGGTCTATGTTGCG
The DNA here is from genome assembly GCF_039540515.1 of Nemorincola caseinilytica. NCBI lineage: Bacteria > Pseudomonadati > Bacteroidota > Chitinophagia > Chitinophagales > Chitinophagaceae > Nemorincola > Nemorincola caseinilytica. The sequence goes on from NZ_BAABFA010000007.1 coordinate 20,506, forward strand.
CACCATCCAGTCGGCCGATGATATGTATACGTGCATATCCTTCCCCGTCCCGAACATCAGCACCCGCGCATGCTCCAGGTTGTCGTCTATTATGCTTATCGCCCTCAGCGATCCCTTTATGCCCTTCAGCTCGGTATAGGCGCAGCATATACCGCGTATCACCATCTGCACATTCACCCCTGCCCTGGCAGCGGCATATATCCGGTCTATGAGCACCTGGTCCACAAGGCTGTTCAGCTTTATTATCATAGCGGCAGGCTTGCCACGTTTTGCCAGCTTTATCTGCTTTTCTATATTGGCCAGCATCACGCTGCGCATGCTCACCGGCGATACCGCCAGTGTCTTGCATGCCTTTAACGCGCCTGCCTTCTTCACCGGGTTCTCTATATGGTCGAAGATGCGGTTCATATCCGCTATTATGGTCCGGTCGGTGGTGAGCAGGGTATGGTCGCCATAGTATGTGGCCGTGTTCTCGTTCAGGTTGCCGGTGCTCACAAAGCCATACTGTATCGTTTTGTTGAACTCGCGCTTCTTTATCACGCATATCTTGGCATGCACCTTCATATTGGGTATGCCCAGCAGCACCTTTACGCCTTCCTCTTCCAGCAGGTTCTTCCAGCGCATATTGGCCTCCTCGTCAAAGCGGGCCCGTAGCTCCAGCACCACTGTCACCTGCTTTCCATTGCGCACGGCATTTATGAGGGCGTTCACTATTTTCGAATTCCTGGCCACACGGTAGAGGGCTATGCGTATGCTCTGCACGAACGGGTCTATGGCCGCCTCGCGCAGCAGGTCTATCACCGAGTCGAACGAGTGGTAGGGCAGGTGCAGCATCACATCGCGCTTCTGTATCACATCCATTATGCGGCATGGCTGCTGCAATAGCGGGTGTACCATGGGCCTGGGCCTTACCCTCTGGTTCCTGAATATAGACGATGGAAAGTCTATGAAATCCTTGAAGTTGTGTATGCGCCCGCCCGGTATCAGGTTGTCCTTCTTGGTCAGCCCCAGCCGCTGCACCAGGTAGTTCAGTAGTGTGGTATCTATCTGCCTGTCGTATACGAACCTCGTGGCGCGGCCCTTCTTGCGGTTCTTCAGACCTTTTTCCAGATCGTCTATCAGGTTGGTGTTCACATCATTGTCGGTCTCCAGCTCGGCATCGCGCGTCACCTTTATGATATAGCTCATGAACCTGTCGAACCCGAACGGGGCGAACAGCATGGGCAGGTTGTACCGTATGATATCCTCCAGCAGTATGATGTCCGTACTCCCCTTCTCCGATGGCATTATCACGAACCTCGGCAATACCTTCGTAGGTATCTCTATCAGCGCATAGCGCTGCGCCATCGATTCGCTGGTCTTGCCCAGCACACAGGCCAGGTATATCGATTTGTCGCGCAGCAGCGGCATCTGCGGTATCGATTCTATCATCAGTGGTATGATCTGCGTCCTCACCTTCTCCTCGAAGTACTTGGACACGAACTCCTTCTGCGGCCTTGATAGCTGCTTCTCGTTCTTGATGAGTATGTGTTGCTGCTCCAGCTCGCGTATTATGTCCGAGTACGATGCATCGAACTCCTGCTGCTGCGTCAGCACCGTCTGCTGTATCTTCTTCAGTATCTTGGCGGGGTTGCTCTCCAGGTGCACTTTCGCGGCCTTGCCCAGCATCACCATCTTGTTCAGGGTGGCCACGCGCACCCTGAAGAATTCGTCCAGGTTGTTCGAGAAGATACCCAGGAATTTGATCCTGTCCTGTATATGGTTCTCCGGATCGTTGGCCTCCTGCAACACACGCGCATTGAATGCCAGCCAGCTTAGATCGCGTATTATCGTCTGTTTCGGGTTCTTCTGCATATACAGTATATATCAGGCATCCTGATGGTGGCGCGAAAATACTGCCATATACGCTGGCATCTTACCACCATACGCAAGGTAATGGTGATTTTACATAAAATTAATATTGGGAAGGATATTAGAATAAAGCAGCCCGCGGCGCGAAGCCACAGGCTGATCTTTATTCATCCTCTACATCACGAAAAAGGTCTCTTTTTCCCTTATGGCCATGGTCACATCTGCCATCAGGGGTTCGCGTATCATCTGTTTCAGATCGCGCTCTATATTCCCGGCAATGGTGGTCACCGGGGTATCGGTAGGCTTGTTGTCAAAGGGATCTTGCAGGTGTATGGCCATCTTCTCTATCAGCAGGAAGCAGGCCGATATAGCGGTCACTACCAGTATCTCGGCCCAGCCAAAGAAGTCTATGAGGCCAAAGGGCAGCAGCCCTATGAACAGCAGCAGCGAAAAGTGTATGTACAGGCTGTAGGTAGATGGGAATACAGTGTTCTTTATACGCTCGGCCTTGCCCTGCGAGTCGCACAGGCGCGATAGCGTACGGTCCAGCTCTACCTGCTGGTAGCGGTTCAGCCAGCCCTCGCGCATGGCTATGGTTATATCGCGGGCATGCAGGTTCAGCATGGCGGCGGGCTTGTTTGTATACCCGGCCAAGTAGTCCATATCGCTCTTGTCCAGCCACTTTTCCAGTCCCTGCAGGGCATTGCGGCCGCGCAGGTGCTGGCCCAAGCTGTAGGTCCAGGCTATCTGCCTGTTCACAAAGCGGTTCCTGAACTGCTCTATCGCTTCGTCCTTGTATTCCTTGTCCAGGAAGCAGAGCATCTGGCGGGCCACAGTGCGCGAGTCGTTCACTACGGCACCCCATATATGGCGTGCCTCCCACCAGCGGTCATAGGCCTGGTTCGACCTGAAGCCCAGCAGCAGCGATATCACCGTGCCCAGCATGGCAGGCACCGACAGCGGTATGGCTATCCGCACAAAGTGGAAGTTATGGTACATTATCCATACCAGTATAGAATAGGCCAGCACGCCCATCACTTCGTACTTTATCTTCCCAAATGTATAATGGAACGGTATCTTCTCTTTCAGCAGCATCTCTTTCGGTTTTACAGGGTTATTTATATCGTTCCTACTTCGGCCACTTCTTTTGCAGTGGCCGTTACCGGGCTTGTTACCGGTCTCAGGTCGGTCATTATCTCTATTCCCGATCTTTTGAACATGCGCAGCGGGTTCACACTGTCTCTTACCAGCGGTATGAAACGATAGCCCTCCGGCAGCGCTATCAGGTCTATCCTGTTCGCCTCGGCATAGTTGCGGAAGGCAACATCGGTAGAGCCATACATAATGCCAAAGCTTATGTTATCTATATTGCCGGTCTGTTTTTTCACTTTGCGGCATTTCAGGCGCAGCTCCTCGGTTATGAAGCCATAATGGCCGCCACCACCCATACGCACCATGGCATCTACCAGGCTGTCAGGTATGTCGAATGCGTGAAAAAGAAAGATGTTCACTCTGTCGTCTATAGCTCTCGCTACACGGCCTGCCAGCTCGGCAGATACTGGTGTCAGGTCCGATGGTATCAACACGTTTTTCATAGCTATTATACTGTTTTGGTTCTGTGGCAAAGATGCACCCACGGTATTAGCCACCCCTAAACATCAAATTAGATAGTGATAAAACATTCATTAGAGCAACATTAGAAACATTCATCCCCCACAGGCCGATGCCGGCCGGCCGCAGTGGTGCCGCCGTTTCGTATTTTTGCATCATGGAAAGACCCCGGCTAGACAAATACCTTTGGGCCATAAGACTGTTCAAGACACGCACCCAGGCCACCGAGGCCATAGATAGCGGCAAGGTAAAGATGAACAGCGCTGCCGTAAAGCCATCGCGCACGGTATCGGTAGGCGACCGCTACCAGGTACGCACGCCTGAAGGCCGCAAGACCATAGAGGTGACCGCACTGCTGCACAACAGAGTAGCATACCCCGAGGCCATAAAACACTATATAGATATCACACCCGAGGAAGATAAGGTACTGAACGCCGCCACTACATCCAGCTTCTATACCGGAAAGCGCCTAAGTAAAACAGGCCGCCCCACTAAGAAACAGCGGCGCGACCTGGACGATCTTATGAACGATGTGCCCGAAAGCACAGATGTTTAATATACTGCGGCATAGTTGCCCGGTATGGTCTGCACCCAGTTGTGCCCGCCATCAGAGCTTTCATATATACCATTGCTTGTGGCCAGGTATATGAATTTCCGTACCGATCCGTTCTTGAATACGTTCTTCTTGCCTGCTATGCCCCTCACCGTAGTGCCGCTGGCCAGGCCATTGTTGTTGGCCTCCCAGGCGCCGGTATGCAGGTTCAGTATATACAGGCCCTTGCCTGCTGTACCTACCAGGCACACCTCCTCAAAGGGCGACTCTATGCACAGCAGTGGTGTATTATCGGGCAGGCCGCTATACTGTGTCCAGTTGGCGCCCAGGTCATCGCTATACCATGCGCCATAGTTGCACCTGGCATCTATAGCTATCAGCCTGTTGTTCATATGGCCCAGGGTAAAGTAGCTGGTATCTACATGGGTAGCGCCAAATGGCGGCAGCGGTGTGCCCGATAGGTTGCCTTTGTATATATAGGCTATATTGTCGGGGTTGGCGGTCTTTTCGCGCCACCTGTTGGCATATACGGTCTCATCCTTGCCTTCTTTCACAAAGTTGCGCACATGGAAGTTGTCGCCATCTGCCGGGCCCGAGTAGGCCAGCCCGCACAACTTGCCATTGGCCAGGAAGGTGTATGAGAACATCCTCACGGGCAGCCTGCCGGTCTCTACGGTATCATAAGAGCCATCCAGCGCCCATGTACGCGGGTTACCGAAGTTGTCGCTGTACAGTACGCCCAGCCAGTTCTTGTCGGTGTTCTGCGACTGGCTTACAGTGTACACACGGTTGCCCCATGCAGTTATGTTTATCAGCATGCTCTGGTTCAGGTTCATGCTGTCGCCATTGCACAGCTTTGTAGGGAATGCCACCAGCGAGTCGTACGTCAGGTTGAAGTTCCTGCCATTGTTGTTGCTGTAGTAAAGGTGATTCTTCGCCCACAGTATATTGCCACCCGATGTCACCAGCGAGCGGCAAGGCTTGCCATCCGGCGGGAATCCCATACCGCTGTAGTTCCTGCCATCGTTGGTGTGGTAAAGCGCCCCGCCCATATCTGAGAAATAAAGGCTGAAGGGAGTAGTAATGACATTATTATTGTCTATACCCGTCGTTTTTTTACAACTGTACACACCGGCTACTATGGCCGCAGTTAGAAAGCAAAAAGAATATAGGGATGACCTGCGCATGCTTATCAGTTTGTCTGTAAATGTAAGTTAACAAAGATAATTATTATACCGAGAATATATAAAGGACGAAGAAATAACCGGGATCGTATGGAAGAGGCCCCATTTTTTTGATCTACGGCCTTTTACAGACGCAGCCGCCTACCTGTCGGGTATGTTGCTCAGGTCGTTCATCCTCATCCCGAAGTCTATGAGCTCCAGTATACTGTTCTCGTCCTTATCGGCAAAGTTTATCTCCAGGTCGAATTTGTAGGCATTATCTATATAGTTGCCCCCGTACAGGGTCACATTGTCCAGCAGTTTTTTGCTCTCGGCTATTATGGCAGAGTCTCTCGGCGAGCTACTTATGGCAGGGTCTACCTTACCCAGCATCTGCTTTATATCCACACATATCGCAAAGGGGTTGTCATATGCCTTGTCGGCCGCTTCCCGGGGCATTTTGTCTCCCTTGTACCTGCCATCCAGTATGCCCTCGGCATATTCGTGCCTGTTCGACATCACCGCATATTCCCTGCTCATCTGCAGGTGCAGGCTGTCGTCCGTCGTCAGGGGGAACACATAGCCGCTGCCACTCCTTTGCATCTGGGTACCTGCGGTCATTTCCAACAGGCGGGCAAAATTGTCGGGGTTCCCTATTTTCACTGCATAGGTCATGTTCATGGTGGCACGCTGCCTGCGGTATGCTACTTCCTGCCCCATAAAATCTTCCTTCAGCGTCTCTGTCCGCAGGCTGAAGTTGTTCATCGCTATCACCATATCGCCGGTAAAGGCGCCCAGTACATAGTCCATATCCAGCCCCTGGGTGGTAAGCCCCACATTGGCCGGGCCGAAGAGGCCTACTTTCTCCAGCAGGGTCTTCACCCCCGCCGGCGATATATGCATCGATACCAGCATGTCCAGGTCCTTCTTCGGCAGCCTGTCCAGCAGGTCTTTGTCCGTCCTTACGGTACCAAAGTCTTTGGTGGCCTCCTCTACCTGCGCGGGCAGGTAGTAGTTCACGGCCCCGCTTATCTTTCCTTTCTTGAAGTCGAAACCGGCGGTGAGCACTGCATCCCTCCACACTGCCGACGATAGCGATACGCCGTTCAGGTCCACGCTCACATCGCCCGTCAGGTCGGTTATCAGGCTGCCGTAGTTCAGCCAGAACGACAGGTCGTACCCGCCCTTTGCCAGCGCTGCAAAACGGCTGTTGCCCACTATATTGCTGCCCGATGGCACCATGAAGGCCCTTGCCATCTCTGCGGCTATCAGTTGGGCGGCATCGTTCTCGCTGCCCTCGGCCATGGTACCGTTTATTATTATCAGCAGGTCGTTCGTCCATCCTACATACATGCCCTCGCCGGGTGCGGCCTCCTTGCGGTCCTGCCTCACCTGTATGGGTGTACCGTCGAACACCTGTTTCACATAGGCCTCCCATCGCCCGGCATCGGCCAGTGGCACCAGGGCCACCATCAGGTTGCCGCCGGCAAAGCGCGTGTCCGACCGCGTATAAATATAAAAGGTATTGGAAACGTCGATACCGGCGTTCTCAATACCTTTCATCGCATCGGCAGAGCCCTGTGCAGACATCCGCTTTTGCATCTCTTTATACAGTTTGCTGCCTGTTATCAGGTTCCAGGCTATCTTCTTGCTCAGCGACCTCAGGTTTATACCCGCCACCGCCGTAGCATCGGCAGGTATGTACTTCGCATTGTCGGGTACCCGGCTACAGGCGCCCAGTACCAGTATCAGAACGACACACAACAATATGGAGCTTCGGCCCTTCCTGTGCATGAGCAGATCCTTTTGGTTAGAACGGCAGATCGTCCACTGTCTGCGACGATGCCGGTGCATTGTATGCGGGGGCGCTGCTATAGCCGTTACCCGCATTGCCCGCAGGGGCATTGTTGTATGCAGGCGCTGGCTGGCCGCCATTGTTCACCGGTGCGGCAGTAGCGCTTTCTACACGCCATGCGTCCAGGTTGGTTATGTATTTGGTAGTTCCGTCTTTCTTATCTACATATGAGTTACCCTTTATATTGAAGCTCACCCTCACTGCATCACCCACATTGAACCTGTCTATTATATCGCATTTGTTCTGTACCAATTGCAGTTTGGCGAAGTTCGTATACACATTACCATTTATCTCTTCGGCCAGTTCTATCACGAACTCACGTTTCCTGAACTTGTCGTTCACCTGCTGTGCGTCATACTTTACCAGTAATTTACCTGTTACTTCTAAACTCATTTTTCTACTTTTTAATAATTAAACCAAATTTTCAGTATCCGACCCGTAAGGTAATAAAAAAAGTGCTTCCAGAAAAGCACTTTTTTATTACCGAATGTTTTGGGGAGGCTAAAGGGGTTCGAACCCTCGACCCTCAGAACCACAATCTGATGCTCTAACCAGCTGAGCTATAGCCTCCATCCCCGTGATAATTAGGACGGCAAAGGTAAGGAAATTTGCCGCCTCAAATATACTTGCACCAATATTTTTTTTCATCATCACTCTGCCCGCATCGGGCATACTGATGTCTGCCCGCACAGCAGTTTCCAGCCGTTCTTGCGTTTTATCACAGTTCCGGTCTCTACCAGGTATACTACTACATATTTCCCGGCCGTGTCCGTAGTTGCCGACCGTATGCGCGCGCTATATGCCGCCAGTCTGGTGGTCAGGGGTGTCACCACCAGCGTGTCGAAGGTGTTGTTCACATCTTTGTACATGCCGGCATTGCGCCCTATCATGCTTATCACCGTATCGAAGCAAAGCGGCGCTGTCGCACCCGGCGGCACCCAGAAGAACTCGCCCGAATTGTCTATATGATCATATTCCGCATGCAGGCCGCGTGCCTTTACATCGGCGCAGTACTTGTACAGCATGGTCTTCACCTCGCCGCTCACCTCGGCACGCTGCCGCTCTGATAGCGCGGTATGGTCCTTACATGCCGCCAGCAGCAGCATGCCCGCGCATAATAGCCATAGCTTTCTCATTGCATCCCATTACTGTTATCGCTATTCTTTTACCACCTTCAGCACCCGTTCGCTGCCACTCGTGTTAGTTACATGCAGCAGGTACATGCCGGGGGCAAGTGTGGTGGCGGGTATCTCCCTGCGGGTATCACTGCCATTGCGGGTAGCATACAGGGCTCTGCCGGTCATATCGGTAAGGGTAATGCTACAGTTCGCAGGCAGGCCATATATTGCCCATGCAGTGGATGAGGGATTGGGCTGTACACTTATGGTATTGGCTATAACACCTTCCACACCCAGTGTCACATCCTTTGTTATGCTGGTCACACTATCTATCAGCCAGTGGTTGGGGTCTATGGCCAGGCCGTTCATGTTCTTGCTCCAGGTAAAGTGCAGCAACTGTGTCTCCTGATCGTTCAGTATGCGTATGGTGGTATCTCCTGCAGCAGAGCGCAGGCGCAGCTCCAGCGGCACCTTGAAGGGCAGTACCGATGATGGCTTGCTCGTGGTCTGTTGCAGGTTCACATATACATCGTTCCCTATCCTGTTCCAGGTAGCGGTATATATGGGATGGCCTTCGCCAAATACCCACTGGTTGAAGAAAGTATCCAGGCTGATGCCGTTGATCTCTCCTCCATACATCACCTTCGCCAGTTCGCGGAGATCTACTACCGTGCCCACGCTATCGCGCATGGCCGTTTGCCATCCCCTCAGCAGGTCGAAGAAACGGGTATCGTCATTGAACACATGGCGCAGCGTATGCACCATACAGGCGCCCTTGTCATAGGTAAGACGGCTGCTGAATATGCGCGGCTCGCTGGTGGTATCATCCACATATATGAAACCGCTCAACTCGCTCAGTACGTTCTTCTGGCGCTCTACCATATCGGCAGTGGCCACGGCATGACCGCGAAACGCATCGAGGTACATATACTCACAGTAACTGGCAAAGCCTTCGTTCATAACTATATCCTGCCAGGTGGCGCAGGTCACATTATCGCCGAACCACTGGTGACCCAGCTCATGTGCCACCAGCCAGCTTTCAAAGAAGCCCATGGTGCTCATGGTCTGGTGTTCCATACCACCGCTCAGCGGCCCCATACAGTGCCCATATTTCTCTTTCCAGAAGGGGTAGCGGCCAAAATACTGGCTGAAGAAGTTCACCTGTATGCCCGTACTGTCTATCACGTTCTTGAAGTTGGGCAGCGTGGCGGGATTGTCATATACATAGTTCTGTATCAGCATAGAGTCGGGGCTGCCGGTAAAATGCATGTAGTATGAGTAATCCACATACTTGCCCACCGCTGCCGATATCAGGTAGTAGTCTATGGGATAACGCTCCTTCCATTCGTAGCGGTCGCGGCCGCCGCCCAGGTGGGTCACCGCCTGCAGCACGCCATTGCTGCCTGCCTTCAGCGAGTCATCTACCGTTATCCATATGTCCGATGAGTCTATCTTGTCCGTCAACGACTGCTTGCAGGGCCACCACTCCCTGGCCCTGTAAGATTCGCTTAGGGTAAATGTGGCCCAGTTGCCCCAGCTTGGCGACCGCAATGCATTTATGCCCTTCGCGCTGAAGTTGGTACCCGATACCGGTATACCATGATAGTATACCTGCGCAGTGAAGAGTGTACCCATGCTCAATGGAGCAGGCAGCGATACCGTATGCACATCTCCCACCGATGTGTAGGGGCAGAGCGCACCATCTACCTTTACCGAATCTATCACCAGCGGCGGCTCCAGCTCAAAGACGTAGGTCGTCAGCGCCGGCGCTGTCACCTTTGCCGTGGTCATCACATTACCACCCAGTGCAGTGGTCACATTGCTCATGCTTATGTCCAGCTTCACATATTTCACATCATATTTATCCTCTTCCACGCTGGCCACTGTGGGTTTGCCTGCGGTGCCATGCTCATGCTGGCCCATACGGCTTTTTGCAACATGGCATTGCCATTCATGCCTGTTCACCTGTGCTTGTACGCTACTGCATACCAGCGTTGCACCCGCCACAAAGGCCCATACACTTCTTATATTCATCTATATCTGTTTGTGCGCTAAAACTAAGCCTTTTTCCATAAATGCCCTTTTTCCTCACCCCCGGGTATTCCCGGCCGCCACATGCCGGGCAGGGGTGAGGCATGTGCGCAAAGAATTGAAATGCATCCATAAAGGCAGTAACATTGCACCATGAAGCTGCTTGTAGTTGCTGCCACAGCGGCAGAGATAGCGCCCTTCCTAGCGCAGTGCCCCGATGCCGATGTACTGATAACAGGCGTAGGTATGGTAGCTACCACATATGCCCTTACCCGCAGGCTGGCCACTACCCGTTACGACCTCGTGATACAGGCCGGTGTAGGGGGTAGTTTCGATGAAAGCATACCCCTTGGCGAGGTGGTATTCGTTACCGCCGATACCTATGGCGACCTCGGTGCCGAAGACCATGATGAGTATATCGACATCTACGGCCTCGGCCTGCTGGGCCGCAACGATCACCCACATACCGAAGGCATGCTGCGCAACCCGTTATCGGCCATGCACAGCGGTATATCGCTGCGACAGGTAAGTGGCCTCACGGTCAATACCGTAAGCGGTAATGCCACCACTATAGCGCGCAGGCGCACCCAGGGCTGCCAGGTAGAAAGCATGGAAGGCGCTGCCTTTCACTATGTATGCCTGCAGGAGGGCGTACCATTCGCACAGGTGAGGGCCATATCCAACTACGTCATTCCCCGCGATAAAAGCCAGTGGAAGATGAAGGATGCCATTATAGCTCTAAACAACTGGCTCATAGAATATACCCGCACTGCCTGATGCGTATTGCTCGTTACCTTTGCACTGGCAAAAAGACATTCAGATGAAACTAACGCTTGGGTTCAGCCCATGTCCCAATGATACTTTCATATTCGATGCCATGGTAAATGGTGGGGTAGATACGCATGGTATCACCTTCGAGTATGTAATGGAAGATGTAGAGACCCTCAACCAATGGGCCATGGATGGCAGGCTGCATATCACCAAGCTCAGCTACAGTACCTTTCTGCATACTGTGCACCGCTATGCGCTGCTGCATAGCGGCAGTGCGCTTGGGCAGGGTGTAGGGCCGCTGCTGGTGGCCCGCCACCCGCTGGACATGGCCCGCCTGCACGAGCACAGCATAGCCATACCGGGTATAAAGACCACGGCCAACCTGCTGCTGTCGCTGGCATACCCGCAGGCAAAGAACAAGACCGAGCTGCTTTTCAGCGACATAGAGGCCGCCGTGCTGGATGGCCGCTACGATGCAGGCCTCATCATTCACGAAAGCCGCTTCACCTATGCGCAGAAGGGGCTCATAAAGCTGGCCGACCTGGGCGACTGGTGGGAGCAGGCTACGGGCGCGGCCATACCGCTGGGTGGCATAGTCATGCGGCGCGACCTGGGTGCAGAGCTCTGCGCCACCGTCGATGGTATCATCCGCAAAAGCCTTGAGCTATCCTGGCAGCGTTACCCGCAGCTATCGCAGTTCGTGAAGGAGAATGCACAGGAAATGGAAGAAGAGGTGATGCGCAAGCATATAGACCTGTATGTGAACAGCTATACTACCGACCTGGGCGACACAGGCCGCAACGCGATAGCCACCCTGTTCAGCAAAGCAAAGGAGGCTGGCCTCATACCCTACTCTGCCAACGACAATATATTTTATTGACACTTCGTTTATAGACCACGATCATGAAAATGAACAGATCCCTTTTGATGGCGTTGACCATCCTCTCATTCGCCTCCTGCAGGAAGGACCCCGACCCCATACCTACCGATACATCCTGCTACTCCAAGGTCTATGGCGTTCGTTCCGAAGCCATCCACATCACCGATACCGCCGCTGCGGGTCAGTATGGTTTCATAGATACTGCCGGTGGGCAGATAGGCGTTGTTTCTGTTGTCAATTCCGCCTTCAGCAAGCAGGGCGCCTTCAGCAATGCCGATAGCTGTTATTATACCATAAAGACAGTACGTGGCTCTTATACCGGCAATGTGCTGTGCAGGGTCACTGCGGGCAGTAGTGTCTCTTACCTTACCGATGCATCGGTAAAGAAGCTCAGTTACCAGGCCATTGTGTTCAACAGGGCAACTAACAGGTTGTACTGCCTATATAACGATACGGTGAACAAAGTAGGAGAGGTGACCATTTCAGGTGGTTCGTTCTCCGTTACAGAACTGGTACGGCTAAAGGCCCGCACCACCATACTCACCGGCATCACGGCCGATAACAACAGCGGCGCTCTCTACTGCCTCACCGGCGACCTGTCGGTATCTTACCTGGAGCGTTACATGCCGGGCGCTACCGCATCATCTGTGACCGATACATTGCAGGGTGGCTGGGGCACTATCATGGGGCTTCGCTATAATGTCAATGACAGCAAGCTATATTACCTCAAGATCAACGGCTCACCAGGGGCTGTGGTCTATCGCGAAGACCCCGCTACAAAGGCGCAGACAATGGTAGCTACCCTGCAGGGCTATATAGACCATGAGTATTTCTCTGCCGCCCTCGACCCCTGCCGCAATGAGTATGTACTCAGTACACGCACAGGTGTGGGCTGGTCGTCTCAGATGTATGTGCGCATCAATTTGGCCAGCGGCCTGGTGTATAAGAACGCTATACCTGCCCTGTACACAGGCCTCGATGTAGCTTATTGATCGGCCCTGCTTACCAGCGCACCAGTCTTATATTGTCCGTCACAGCGCCGCTCAGCCGCAGCAGGTAGGTGCCGCTGGGCAGGCGTTCTCCCGGTATGGTGGTACTACCCTTGCCTGTTCTGCCCTCCCACAGTACTTTGCCGGTCATGTCCATCAGCGCTATGTCGGTCTCCTCGGGCAGTGGGTCTATCTGCCAGTAGTTCTCGGTGGGGTTGGGGTGTATCCTTATGCGGCCGTGCTCTATGTCGTTCATACCCACCGTCAGCGTGGGGTCTTTGGTAATGCCTATATTCCGCATCACCACCCATACATCGGTGTTCAGGTATACGTTCGTTACGGTAGGCGCCCAGTCAAAGGTGAACGTCTGCGTATCTACATTGTTATACACTTTTATAAAGGTGTCCAGCGTGCCTGCTCTCAATTGTATCTGCACCGGTGTGCTGAAGTGGTTCGTATACGAGGGGCAGGATTGCGACTGCATCAACTGCACTATCACCGTACTGCCCACCTGGTTCCATTTGGTGCGGTATATGGGATAACCACGGCCATATATCCACTGGTTGAAGAAGGTATCGAGGTCCATGCCATACGTCGCCTCTGCCACTGCCTTGAAGTCTTCTGTCGTTGCATTGCCAAAGCTATACATGCTCTGGTACGTTCGCAGTGTCTTGAAAAATACGGTATCGTGCGGCGCCATATAGCGCAGCGTATGCAGTATGATGCTGGCCTTGGTATACTGGTTGGCGGTAAAAAGGCTGTCGCTGGTGCTGGTATCGGTTATATAGGTGCGCCCGCATGCCTGCCCCACTGCCGATGACAGGTGCTGCTGCCTGCGCTGCTTGGCAGGGCCAGCGCCGTGGAAGTGCTCGCGGTACAGGTGCTCAGAGTAAGTGGCAAAACCCTCGCTCAGCCACATATCTTTCCAGGACCTGTACGTCACATGATCGCCGAACCACTGGTGGGCCAGCTCATGGGCTATGGTCTCTACATCGGTCACTCCTATGGTCACCATGTTCTGGTGCTCCATGCCGCCCGTCAGGGTGGTAAAGCACATGCCGAACTTCTCCTGCCAGAAGGGGTACCTGCCCCACAGGGTAGAGAAATAGTCTATCATATATCGCACACTGTCGAACTTCACCTTATGTGCCGGGTTGAAGCTGGCCGTGTCCATAAAGAAGTTCTGTACCAGCACCGAGTCGCTGCTGCCGGTAAAATAGGCATAGCTCTTATACTCCGAGTACCGTGCTATCGCCAGCGATATCAGGTAGTAGTCTATAGGGTAGTTGGTCTTCCAATGGTAGGTCCACCAGCCGGGTATGGTGGTCATATCCACGTTCACCAGCTTGCCCGTGCTGCCGTCCATCACGTTCTCGGGCACGGTTATCAGCATATCTACCGAATCCGCCTGGTCCAGTACTGATTGTTTGGTGGGCCACCAGTTCAGCGCCACCCATGGGTCGCTCACGGTATACACCATATGTGTGCCCCCTGATGATACAGTGTGCGTGATGCCATTGAAGAAACCGCCGCTTCCGGCAGGTGGGGTGCCCTGGTACCATATGCGCGCAGCGAACATAGTGCCCGCCGTCAGGGCCACAGGCAGTGTTATCCTGCGTATGCTGCCTGTAGTGGTCACAGGTAGTGTCACGCCATCTACCTTGGCCGAATCTATGGTCAGTGCATTGCTCAGTTCAAAGACATATTCGCTCATTGTTGTCGCTGCTACCCGTGCCGTAGTGGTCACATTGCCCTGCACATATATCGATGTGTCGGTCATCTTCAGCTCAAAGCGCAGATGCTTTATATCATAATTGTCCTCGGCAGGGTCGCCCAGTGCGGTGGTCTTTACCGCTGTTCTGCCACGGCCTTTCTTCTTGTCCATGCAGGGGTTGCCCGCGTGCGCTGTTCGCGATAGATAGGGTAGCAGCAGCATTATGGCTGTACACAGTATGGTCAACTTCCTTTTCATGCCCTGGAACTATTTATAAATAATAGCAATTTAATGCATTTCACGCAAATGCGCCATCGTATCGGGCATATGAGTTGCATTTTTAAATATACGGTCAACCTTTTATGAAGGCTCGACCTCACCTCCCCGAATGGGGAGGCCGGGAGGGGCTGCACACAGGGCGACTTGATCTTTATGGTAACACCTCCCTCTCCTTCATCGTACGCCATAGCCAACGGCGAAGGCGCTTAGGAGAGGGTCGGGGAGAGGCCCCCTATAGCAGCCGCGAAGGCAGCTATATCTTCCTCGCGCGTGTCCCAGGCACACATCAGGCGCACCTCGTGCGTGCTGTCCTTCCATACATAGAAGGGATAGTGCTCCTGCAGCGGCTCATACCAATGGCGGGGTATCTCGGCAAATACTGCATTGGCCTGTACCGGCCTCGTCACCCTTACTGCCGGGTGGGCGCTCAGTGCCGCATGCAGCCGCTGTGCCATGGCATTGGCATGTGCGGCCGTACTGCGCCACAGCTCGTCCTTCAGCATGGCCTCGAATTGCGCTGCTATATAGCGCGTCTTCGATGCCAATTGCATCACCTGTTTGTGCTTGTAGGCTATGTGTCTTGCCAGCTCTTTGTTGAAGACCACCACGGCCTCGCCATACATCATGCCCGCCTTTGTGCCTCCCAGCGATAGTATGTCCACTCCCGCCCGGGCGCTTATGTCGGCCAGGCTGCACCCCAGCCCTGCTGCGGCGTTGAAGAAGCGCGAGCCATCCATATGCAGGTATAGCCCATGCTCGCGGCACAGGGCCGCTATAGGCTCCAGCTCGGCCTGTGTATACACGGTGCCATATTCTGTGGCCTGCGTTACCGATACCATGGCCGCCTGCGCATAGTGTACATCTCCACGGCGTATCAGCCTTTGCGCTATTATCTCTGCATCCAGTTTGCCATGCTCGTTGGCCGCCAGCGGAAAGAACCTGCAGCCTGTAAATGTCTCCGGTGCCGATGATTCGTCGCAGTATATATGCGAGGTGTCTGCGCACAGTACCGAGTTGTAAGAATGTGTAGCGCTGCTGATGCTCAGCACATTGGCCCCTGTCCCATTGAACACGAAGAACACCTCTGCATTGCCGCCGAACAGGTCGCGGAACAGTGCCACGGTGCGAGCCGTTATATCATCTGCCCCGTACGACCGGGCATGTGCCGTATTGGCCTGCTGCAGCGCTTCCATCACCTGGGGTAGTACGCCTGCATAGTTATCGCTTGCAAAACTCTTCATAAATTATTGTGGCTCTATCTTGGTCTGGCAATAAAATTAGTCGTTTTCCGTACTTTGGCATATCCATTTTTACCTGCTGCATATGGTGCGCTCATTATCATTGGTGGTCGCTATGTTCTTTTCGGGTACGCTGCTGGCGCAAAGTACCGTCAGGCTCCACAACCTTTGGGCCCGCCCGCAAGTGCATGTCCTATTCGGTGAGTACAGGCTCTCTTTCAAGATAAAGGATATAGACCGTACCCTGCAGATACTGGCCGATATAGGCAATAGGACCTGGGGGCCTTCCTCCGGCCTGGATACCAACAGGCAGTACAGCATAGAGCTATACGCCGACAGGCAGGAGTACCGCGGCAGGTTCGAAAGAATGATGCACCAGGCAGTAGCTACCTTTCTCCTATCGGCCGGGCAGGCCGAGGTAAGGCATGGCCGCAAGCGGCTGCACTCGGTAATTATGGAAGTACAGCCCGTGCGGCAAGATGATATGATGGCCCGCATCAAATTCTTCGACCCTAAAAAACACAGGCTGATCTACAGCGGCACTATGCCCGTAGATATGTACAACCGCGACATCGGCATCGACTGATCATTTTTGCGGCCGGGTAGCATCCAGCCTGAAGACTATCGGTACCGATACAGGCGCCATTATGTTCGTCTTACCCTTTTGTGCGGGTTTCCACCGGGGCATGGTGCGTGCTACGCGTACCGCCTCGCTGTCCAGCAAGGCATGTGCATGCTTTATCACGTTCACGCTCGTTACCTTGCCCTTTTTGTCTATTATCAGGCCCAGCAGTACGCGCCCTTCTATCTTCTGCTCGCTTGCCTTTGGGGGGTATACCAGCTTTTCGCGCAGGTATTTGTCCAGCGCCGCATTACCACCCGGAAACTCCGGCGCCCTGTCATACGCGCCACCCTGCGCCAGTGCATTCATACCTGCCACTATACATGCCACCAATAAGAGACCTCTCATAGCTACAAGGTAAGAAGAAGATGCACATCCAGAACAGGCAGAAATATTTTAGTCTCCAAAAATATTTTGTTAGTCTTACCTAATTTTATATTTTTG
This sequence comes from Nemorincola caseinilytica, assembly GCF_039540515.1. Classification (NCBI taxonomy): domain Bacteria; kingdom Pseudomonadati; phylum Bacteroidota; class Chitinophagia; order Chitinophagales; family Chitinophagaceae; genus Nemorincola; species Nemorincola caseinilytica. The sequence goes on from NZ_BAABFA010000007.1 coordinate 37,625, forward strand.
TGCCGTATCATTCTCAAAATGAAACAGACCATTACCATATTATCTATCGTTGCCTTCGGTTACCTGTCCTTTATGGCATGTAAAAAGGTAGAGCCCGCTGCTCCTGCTGAGGACAACATCCTCGATGGCCCGGTAGAGGGGCTCACCCCCGCGCAAAAAGCCATGTTCCTGCGTGGCGATGTAGCTTTCAACGATGATGTTTTCACGGCAGAGACCGGCCTTGGGCCCATGTTCGTGGCCACATCGTGCGGCAGTTGCCATGCCGGCGATGGCAAGGGTCATCCCTTCACTACCCTCACCCGCTTTGGCCAGGTAGATAGCAATGGCAACGAATACATGGCACATGGCGCACCCCAGTTGCAGAACCGCGCCATACCCGGCTACGAGCCCGAGGTGATACCGGCGGGTGCTTCCTTCTCGCGCTTTATGCCACCGGCCAATACCGGTATGGGCTTTCTGGAGGCCGTGACAGACGACGATATACTGGCCATGGCCGACCCCGACGATAAGGACGGCGATGGCATAAGCGGTGTACCCAACTGGGTACATATGAAAAGTTACATTACGCCCATGGCAGGTGCAGCTACATCCAACGGCAGATACATAGGCCGCTTCGGCAAGAAGGCTGGAGCCTACGACCTACTGCAGCAGACAGCAGCCGCCTACAACCAGGATATGGGTATCACATCGGTCTACGAACCGCACGATACCTATACCGGGCTGGCCATAGACCCCGAGATAAGCACGCAGAAGCTGCAGGATGTGGTCTTTTACCTGCAGACCCTCAAAGCCCCCATTCAGCGGCATACCGGCGATGCCGATGTGATAGCGGGCAAGGCGCTCTTCATACAGGCCGATTGCGGCGGCTGCCACAAGCCCGAGCTCAAGACCGGCTACTCTGCCATAGACCCACTCTCGAACAAGACCTTCCACCCCTATACCGACCTGCTGATGCACGATATGGGACCCGGGCTGGACGATGGCTATACCGAGGGTACTGCAAAGACCAGCGAATGGCGTACACCTGCCCTTTGGGGACTGGGCCTGTCCATGAACTCGCAGGGTGGCAAGTACTTTCTACTGCACGATGGCCGGGCGCACAGTATAGAAGAGGCCATACTGCTGCATGGGGGCGAGGCTACCGTCAGCCGCAGCAAATATGTTGCCCTTCCTGATGCGGACAAGAAAAAAGTGCTTAAATTCCTCGAAAGTCTCTGACCTATGGACCGTAAAGAATTTCTGCGCACCGGCTGTATCACCTGTATAGGCATGGCATTGGGCGCGTCTCTGCTGCAAAGCTGTGCTGCCGGTGGCAAATATGTGAAAGGCACCCTCAACGGCCGTGGCCTGCTGGTGAACCTGAGTGATTTCGAGACCGGCAAAACAGGCATGAGACCATACCTCATCGTTCGGCACGATGCCATAGAGTTCCCTCTATGTGTATACCACATAGAGGGCGACACATTTACCGCACTCCTTATGCGCTGTACCCACCAGGGGGCAGAGCTGCAGGCTGCCGGCGACCAGCTTACCTGCCAGGCACATGGCAGCGAGTTCGACAGGTATGGCACCGCCACACAGGGCCCGGCAACATTGCCTCTGCGCTCGTTCCCGGTATCGGTGGCCAACGGGCAGGTATTTATTGATCTGAGAAAACAGTCATAATGCGTTCATTCCTACTTGGCATATTTTGTATAGCAGCGCTCACTTCGCAGGCGCAGATAGATAGTACCCTGCTGCGCCGCCAGCCCGTAGATACCACGGGGTTGAAACTGAACATGGATGCTGTATATAACCGTCCCTTCCTGTCGCTGGGCAAGGCGCCGGTGGCGCTGGGCGGCTACCTGGAGGCCAATTACCAGCACCTGGGTACCGATGGCATCAGCGAGGGGCACCAGTTCCAGATGCGCCGGGTCACGCTGTTCGTGGCATCGGGTATAGGCCACAGGCTGAAGTTCCTTTCGGAGATAGAGTTCGAAGACGGTACCAAGGAGATAAACATAGAGTTCGCTGCGCTGGATATGGAATTCCATCCCCTGCTGAATCTGCGCGGCGGTATAGTGATGAACCCCATAGGCGCCTTTAACCAGAACCATGACGGCCCCAAGTGGGAATTCGTGGACAGGCCCATTGCTGCCACGCAGATGCTGCCTGCCACCTGGAGCAATGTAGGCTTTGGTGTTTATGGCAAACGCTTCCGCAACAACTGGGCCGTTGCATACGAAGCCTATCTTACCAATGGTTTCAATGGATATATCATCAACAATGCCAATGGCCGCACATCTCTGCCCGCGGCCAAGCAGGACCGTGACCGTTTCGAGGAAAGCTATAATGGCATGCCGCTGGTGACCGCAAAAGCGGCCATACGCCACCGCAAGATAGCCGAGGTGGGCGTATCGTATATGGGCGGGGTGTACAACAAGTTCGAGGATGATGGCATGGTGCTGGATATAAAACGCAGTGTGCGCACCTATGCCATAGATGCCAATGCTACACTGCCCGGCACCCGTACCGGCATCATAGCCGAGTGGGCATGGGTACATGTAGATGTGCCCCCTACCTACAGCCAGCAATATGGTACACGGCAGCAGGGTGGTTTCATAGACCTCATACAGCCCATATGGAAGAGACCGGTACTGGGCTTCGAGCATTCTGTAGTGAACATTGCCTGCCGCCTGGAGTATGTAGACTGGAACATGGACACCTTCCACCAGACCGGCGATAGCATAGGCGACGACCTTATGAGCATAGTGCCTGCCATAAGCTGGCGTCCCGGGTCGCAAACGGTGCTGCGCCTCAACTACCGCTACGACCTGCAGCGCGATCTGCTGGGCAATCCGCCTGCACGCACGGCAGGTTTCCAGGTGGGGTTCTCCAGCTATTTTTAGGGATATCTTGACCCCGGTGTGGTCGAAAAAGCCTTAAATTTGTATAAACACAGAGTGTATGACCGCAGCGGCTATAAGAGAAAAACTACATAGATATATCGACAGTACCGATGACAGGCATGTCGAAGATCTGTTGAATTATGTAGAGAGCCTGGAAGCACATGATATATCTGATGCCGACATGAAGGAATTGCATGAGCGTGCAGATAAAGTGCTTAAAGGAAAGGCCGTAGTATATACAGTAGCAGAGACCCACTCTTTCATAAGAAATAACAAAAAGAGATAGATGGGCTACAGCATATTCGTTTCTGACGAGGCCAGAAACGAGACCTATCATGCATATCTATGGTATGAAGATAAACTGGAGACATTGGGAGAGGAGTTTCTCTCTGAATTGGAACATTGGTACACAAAAATATCGTCCCGGCCGTTGGTATATGGCTTTCTGAACAATTCAACTATTTTACGTTCCGCTCTTTTGAACAGGTTCCCCTATTCGGTCATATATATCGTGCATGAAAGCCGCATCACTGTCGTTTCTGTAAGACACATGAGCAGCAGACCTATACTTTCGTCGCAGACCGGCAAATAGCATATTATTTGCTCATTGGTGCATTTCAAAGTACTTTCGCCGCCGGAAGAGCAATACTCATTTCGCACTACATTTATATATGAAACACGCTTATGTATTTCCCGGTCAGGGCGCACAGTTCCCCGGTATGGGCAAGAACCATTATGAGCAGAACCCCGCCGCTCGCGACCTTTTCGAGCAGGCCAACGATATACTTGGTTTCCGCATCACCGATGTGATGTTCGGCGGCACAGAAACAGAGCTGAAGCAGACCAACGTCACGCAGCCTGCCATTTTCCTGCACTCGGTGATACTGTTCCTCACCACACCCGGCCTTGCGCCCGATATGGTGGCGGGTCATTCGCTGGGCGAGTTCTCGGCCCTTATAGCCAATAGGGCGCTATCGTTCGAGGACGGGCTGCGCCTGGTAGCAAAGCGTGCGATAGCCATGCAGCACGCCTGCGAGATAAACCCATCTACCATGGCCGCGGTGCTGGGTATGGAAGATACTAAAGTAGAAGAGATATGCGCCGGTGTAAGCGGGGAGATAGTAGTGGCAGCCAACTATAACTGCCCCGGCCAGTTGGTGATAAGCGGTAGCATAGAAGGTATAAACATAGCCTGCGAACGCCTGAAGGCCGCCGGTGCTAAGCGTGCGCTGGTGCTGCAGGTAGGTGGCGCCTTCCACTCGCCCCTTATGGAACCTGCAAGGCAAGAACTGGAAGCCGCCATATCTGCCACTACCTTCAATATGCCCACATGCCCTGTATACCAGAACGTGGACGCACAGCCATATACCGACCCCGCACAGATAAAGCAGAACCTTATAGCCCAGCTTACAGCGCCTGTACGCTGGACACAGACCATACAACATATGACCGCGAACGGCGCCGGACGCTTTACCGAAGTAGGCCCCGGCAGCGTACTGCAAGGCCTTGTAAAGAAGATAAACCGCGAGGCCGTGACCGACGGTATAAGCTGATAAGGCTAAAATACTGTATCATTCATTAAATTTGCCATAGCTGTGCTGGCGGGAACCGCCCTGTATGCTATACTTAAAAACTACCGACCACATAATGGCCATACTCCGATTCAGGGTCTATTGGGAAGAAGACGACCAGACCTACCGCGATATAGAGCTGCAGGTGGGGCAGACCTTTATGGATCTGCACCAGTGCATAGTAAAAGCCTTCGAGTTCGACGGTAAGCATAGTGCGTCCTTCTTCGAGAGCAATGACAAATGGGAGCGCAGTGGCAGAGAGTTCAATTCGGAGGTGCTGGCGAACAAAAAAGATGCCCCGGCGCTTTCTATGACAAAAACACCTGTATCGGCATTGATATCCGTCCCCGATCAGAAGTTCATATACGTTTACGACCCCGCCAAAAAGTGGAGCTTCCTGGTAGAGCTGATAGGTGTGAGCAAGGAAGAGACCTTCCGCAGGGTATATCCCTTTGTGCTGCGCAAAGAGGGCCTCGCACCCGCCCAATACGGAATAAAGGGCGTGAGTGTAGATAAAATAATGGAGATAGAGGAAAAGTACGACCTGGGCGCCGACGAGATGGCCGAGGGCTTTGGCAATGAGGGAGAGGGTGAAGGAGAGAGCAGCAGCGAAGGCGGCGAAAGCTATACTGAGGACACAGGCAGCGACTACTAGGTCTCATATCCCCCATCTTTTGACCACAGCCAGCAAGATATTGTATGTGATAGCCGGACCTACGGCAAGTGGCAAGACGGCCGCTGCCATAGCGCTGGCACAGCGGCTGGACACCTGCATCATATCGGCCGACAGCAGGCAGTGCTACCGGGAAATGACCATAGGTACTGCCAAGCCCACCGCCAACGAGCTGGCAGCAGTAAAGCACTATTTCATAGACGAATTTCCTGTGACACAGGAATTGACCGCCGCCGACTTCGAGCGGCTGGCGCTGGGGTATCTCAACGAGATATTCGCCACGCGCCATACGGCAGTGCTATGTGGCGGCACAGGCCTGTATATAAAAGCCCTATGCGAAGGGCTGGATGCCATGCCAGCTACAGACCCTGACATAGCGCTGCGTACAGAGGCCGAGTATAAGGAGAATGGCATAGAGTGGCTGCAACAGGCCGTAGAGACAGAAGACCCGGAATTCTACGAGACGGCAGAGGTACAGAACCCCGCGCGCCTGCTGCGTGCACTATCGTTCATACGCAGTACCGGTAAGAGTATAGTGCATTATCGCTCTCATACGCCTAAGGAAAGGCCTTTTCGCATTATAAAAATAGGGTTGGAATTGCCTAGAGAGGTGCTCTATGACCGCATCAACAGACGGGTAGCTATGATGATGACCGAGGGCCTGGAAAGCGAAGTACGAGGATTGATACCATACAAGCACTTAAAGAACCTGCAGACAGTGGGCTATGCCGAACTGTTCGAACATTTTGAAGGGAAATGTACACTGGCTGAGGCCGTGGACAAGATAAAACAGCATACGCGCAACTATGCCAAAAGGCAGATGACGTGGTTTCGGAAGGATGCGGAGATGACTTGGCTGCGGGCAGATGATGAGCAACTGGTAACGAAGATATTGGCCATCAGTACAGCTTAGAGATAGCTACCAGCAGCTCTGTGGACCGCTGTGGCGATGGTGGCTGGGTGACCGCGAAATTCCCGTTCCTGTCCACTAGGAAATAGGCGGGTAGAGCGCGTACACCATAGCTCTGTGCAGCAGGGGCATACCAGCCGCCGGTAGTATAGGTGAAGTTGCCGGTAAGACCCATTTGCTGTTGCAGGAGTTTAGCCGTAGCGGTGTCCTCGTCTATAGATACGGTCACGAATTCTACTGGCTTATTGGCGAACATGTCCTTCACCTTGCGCTCCATCATGCGCAGCTCGCCAACGCATTGCTTGCACCAGGTGGTCCAGAAGGATATATACACTACTTTTCCTTTCAGGTCAGATAGCCGTACTTGTTTGCCATCGGCCATGGTCACATTCATGTCCGGCGCGGGTTGGCCGGCCTGCAGGCGTTCGGCCATGTCCATCTCTTTTTGCAGGGCAGGCAGGTACTGGCTTGCCGGCCAGCGTTTGCGAAAGGCCGCGAACACAGCCCTCGACCGCTCTATATACTGTACCCGCGCACGCGCATACAGGCTTTGTGCTATGAAATACTCGCCGCTACCGGTGGGCAGCAGCTTATAAGCCAGTTTATCTACACTGTCCAGCAGCTTGCGGGCATTGGCGCTATCGGTAACGGGTACAGCATAGCCCGCCCCACGCAGCCTTGTCTCAAAAAGACCGGACAGGTAGAGGAGGTAGGGTGGCACCTGAAGGTATTCATCATCAAAAGCATCAGGCAGGCCTTTCAGTACCGCATAGTTAGCCTCGGGAATGGTATCGGTATAGCGCCTTATGCGCTGCATCTCGTGCATCTGCGGATACTGCTCTATGAAGAAGTAGTTGTAATAGGTAAAGCTGGCATCCCATATCCTGCGGAACCGTGCAGGTAATTTATCCCCGTGCCTGGTGGTAAACGCCAGCTCTTCCTTCTTCTCGTTCTCCAGACCTTTTAGATAGTCCTCGGGCGTTTCGGCAATGTGGTTGCGTATGCGCATGGTATACTGGTTCACCCGGCCACGTTCCAGTGTGTGCTGCGCCACAAAATTCTGTATGTCGCTGCCACTGCCTGTGTAGCTGATGCTGCTGTCGAACCGGCGGGCATCGGCTATCACCTTCAGGCTGTCGCCATTGGTGAGCATCAGCTCGGCAAGATGGTTGCCATGGCGTAGCTCTACCATGGTGTACACATCTGCCGGTACAGGAAAGGAGACCGAAAAATTACCGTTCCTATCCAGCGGGGCATAGAACTCCTTGGGGTAGTATGCCAGCCTGTCGGTATTGTAGGTTATCCGTACACTGTCAGATGTGCGGTTGGTAATATGGCCTCGCAGCACTACATCCTGGGCATATATGCTGCATGAGCAAGCCAGCAGTAGCAGCAGGCAGCAATATATGCGGCGGCCGATGTTCATAGCAGCTAAGGACGTTCTCATAAGGTAATGCGGCTATGCCTCTACCAGTGCAGGCAACGGGCGTGGCGCATATTGTTTCACAGCACGGGCTATGGCGGCTATGTGTGGTGGTGTGGTGCCGCAGCAACCACCCAGCATGTTCACCCAGCCCTCTTTGGCCCATTCGGCCACTATAGATGCAGTGACCTCGGGCGTTTCGTCGTACTCGCCCATGGCATTGGGCAGGCCCGCATTGGGGTAGGCCGATACATAGCAGGGGGCTATAGCAGCCAGTTCCTCTATATGCGGGCGCATCTCTGATGCACCCAGCGCACAGTTGAGACCTATGCTGATGGGGTTGGCATGCATCACTGATATACAGAAGGCTTCCAGCGTTTGCCCGCTGAGGGTACGGCCCGATGCATCGGTGATGGTGCCCGATATCATTACAGGCAGTTTCTCCATCCTTGTATCGCGGAAGAACTTGTTCACCGCATAAATGGCCGCCTTAGCATTCAGTGTATCGAATATTGTCTCTATGAGCAATATCTGCGCACCACCTTCCACAAGACCTTTTATCTGCTCGTAGTAGGCATCGGCCACCTCATCGAAGGTAATGGCACGATAGCCGGGGTCGTTCACATTGGGAGAGAGCGAAAGTGTTTTGTTCATAGGGCCTACTGCACCGGCCACGAAATGTTCGTCGGGGTTCGCTCCGGTCTCAGCGCAGAACTCGGTTATGGCCTCTTTTGCCAGGCGGGCAGCGGCCACATTTATCTCGTAAGAAAGCGCCTGCATCTCATAGTCGGCCATAGACACGCGCTGGGCGTTGAAGGTATTGGTCTCTATGATGTTGGCGCCTGCGGCGAGGTACTCTTTGTGTATGGCCTTTATAATATCGGGCTGGGTGATGCACAAAAGGTCGTTGTTGCCTTTTATGTCCATATGCCAGTTTTTGAAGCGGTCGCCCCTATAGTCGGCCTCCTGCAGCTTGTAGCGCTGTATCATGGTACCCATGGCGCCATCTATTATCAGTATGCGCTGTTCTAAAAGGTTGCGAAGCCTGCTGTCTATATTATTCATATGTCAAAGGTAGGTAATTCGGCAATTTGACAATTCGGCAATTCGATAATGCCGGGAATGTGAAGGAATACGATAACGCGGGTGGGTCGTGTCCATCTCATTTTTCACATTGTCGCATTTCTTCGCATTATCGCATTCACATTATCGCATTAAACGGCAGCTTTGGCGGCCTGTGCCATATCGCGGATGAGGAGGGGGTCGCGCTCTATGGCGTTGCCCACTACTACGAGGTCGGCACCGGCAGCACTGGCGGCATATACCTTATCGGGGTCAGATAGGCCACCGCCTACTATGAGGGGTATGGCTATATTGCTGCTCACCTTGCGTATCATGGCCTCGGGCACGGGACGGCGTGCGCCGCTGCCGGCATCGAGGTATATGAGGTGCTTGCCCTGCAGCTCGCCGGCCCATGCGGTGCAGAGGGCTATATCGGGCTTGTCGGCGGGTATGGGGGTGGTATTGCTCATGTAGGAGACGGTGGTGGGTGTGCCGCCATCTACTATTATATACCCGGTAGAGAGGACCTCGAGCCCGCTGGCCTTCACCTGTGGGGCAGATGCTACATGCTGGCCAATGAGCAACTCGGGGTTGCGGCCCGATATAAGGGACAGGTACAACAGTGCATCGGCATAGGGGGTCACCTGTGCGGGACTGCCGGGGAAGAGCACCACCGGAATATCGCTCTCGGCCTTGAAGCGCTGTATGCACAGCTCCATCTGGTGTACCATAAGCAGGCTGCCGCCCATAAGCAGCAGGTCTACCCCGGCATCGTTGCAGAGGCGGGCCATATGCTGCATATCGGCAGGGGCTATCTTATCGGGATCGGCGAGAACGGCGAACCCGCCTTTCTTCTGTGTCTTGAATGCCTGAAGCTGTGTGAGTACCATAATAGCAGCTACAAATATACCGGATCCTTAGTGGGTATGAACAAGGTGCTAAAGATGAACGGCGACTCCCTGCTCGTGCTCAAATAAGCGCGTGTATCACAACTGCGTAAGCATTTCGTTCCAGTTGCACTCTGCGGGGGCCCAGTGTTTTTTCAGGAGCTTGTCGGTGATGTCCATGTTGGCGAGGAAATTGACCTTTTCCTGCATCAGTACATGCATCTGTATCATCTGGCTATAATGCACCAGGTCTTCCCAGCTTCTGTTCCTGAACTGCTGGATAAAGGATGCCAGCAGGGGGCGTACTTCTTTGAGGTTCCAGTAGTGCAATATATAGGGCGCGGCGGCCTTTATGGCACCTTCCTGCCTGAAGAAGACCGAGAAGGCGAACTGCTCTATGATGTGCTTGGGGAACTTGGCATACTCGGTATCGGTGAAAGTGAGCACATCATCGAGCAGGTAGCGGTGGCCGGTATAGAAGCCCAGCACGCCTGCATTCCACATGGCGAGGTCCCAGAGGGAGCGGCCATGTACCTGCATGGGCGTATTGTCGCGCAGGTGGGTATCGAGCTTGGCAAAGATGTGATTGCTGCGGGTACTGACCACTGCCTCCATAACGTGCATGTAGAGCCTGCCTTGCGCTATGTCGGCCAGCATGGGCTCTATGGGCCGGGTGAAGACCACATCGGTATCGATATAGAGTACGTTGCCTATGTGCTCTTTAGTGAGGTCTTTCAGTACCTCTATCTTCACCCGGTGTACGAAATCTATAGCGCCGCGCCAGCGTTTTATATCGGCCTCGCTGATGGTGCGGAAATGTATATCGAGCCCAGGATTGTGGAACTGCGCGAACCATGAGGGGTTGTCGGTATAGATCCACACCTGGGTATTGGCCGGGCCGCGACCGCCGTACTGCCGCGAAAGGGACAGCAGCGCAAAGGCACATTCGTAAAAGATGCCCTCGTGGCCGTAGCACTGAAGCACTATATAGTTCGTCTGCTGATCCATGGTCTCTTTAGCCGGGGTGTGGTGTGTGCTTACAAAAATATCATAGTCCGGCCAATTGTGCGGGATGGTTATCGAGATAGCGCTCTGCGGCGGTGAGGCGGTAGTGCAGCACATCGTCGGTAGGCATGAAGGGGGCTACCTGGCGCAGGCCATCGTATATCTTCTCCAGCGCTGGCGATGATCGGTGCGGGCGGCGCAGGTCCAGCGCCTGTGCGGCCGTGAGCAACTCTATGGCCAGTACGCGCTGCACATTCATGATGACCTTGCGCAGCTTTACGGCGGCATTGGCGCCCATGCTCACATGGTCTTCCTGCCCATTGCTGCTCACAATGCTATCGGCAGATGCGGGGGTACAGTATTGCTTGTTCTGGCTCACGATGGCCGCCGCCGTGTACTGGGCTATCATGAAACCGCTGTTGAGACCGGCATTAGGCGTGAGGAAGGGAGGCAGGCCACGCTGGCCACTTACCAGCAGGTAGGTGCGGCGCTCCGATATATTGGCCAGTTCGGACATGGCTATGGCCAGGAAATCGGCATGAAGCGCGAGGGGCTGACCATGGAAGTTACCACCGCTCATGATAGCTTCCTCGTCGTGGAAGACGATGGGGTTATCGGTAACGGAGTTCATCTCTGTTTCGGCCACACGCAGCACGGTATCTATCACATCGCGCGTGGCGCCATGTACCTGCGGTATGCAGCGAAAGGAGTAGGGATCTTGTACCTGCTCTTTGTGCAATTGTTGTATGGGGCTGCCATCCAGCCAGCGCAGCATATTGGCGGCGGCGGCTATCTGCCCTTTATGGGGGCGTATGCGGTGCAGCGGGTGACGGAAGGGCTCATTCTTGGCCATAAAGGCATCAGCAGAGAGGGCGCCTATGGCATCGGCCCACTCCGAGAGGCGCTGTGCTGCCATGAGCGACCATGAGAGGTAGGAGTTCATGAACTGGGTGCCATTGAGCAGGGCCAGGCCTTCCTTCGCAGCAAGGGCCATGGGCTGCAGACCGGCGCGCTGCAGGGCCTGTGCCGATGGCATGCGCTCGCCTTTATAGTATACCTCGCCCTTGCCAAAGAGGGGCAGGCAGAGGTGGGCCAGCGGCGCCAGGTCGCCGCTGGCGCCGAGGGAACCAAGCTCGTATACCACGGGTGTGATGTCGTGGTTGTAAAGGTCGGCAAGGCGCTGCACTATGCCGGTACGCACACCGCTATAGCCCTGGCCCAGGCCATGGACCTTCAGCAGCAGCATGAGGCGTACTATATCCTGCGGCACTTCGTCGCCCATGCCGCAGGCGTGGGAGCATACCAGGTTCTCCTGCAGTTGTGCCAGTTCGTCATCGGCAATGCGCACATTGCAGAGAGAGCCGAAACCTGTATTGATGCCGTAGTAGGTGCCGCCACCTTTTATCATATCCTCCAGGTAGGCGCGGTTGTGGGCTATGCGGCCATTGGCGGCAGGAGAAATGTCTATTTTGTCATAGCCGGCAGTGAGCTGGGCTATGGAGAGATGCTCTGGTAATTGCATGCGCAAATGTAAAAGGAATTAGGGATCGGGAATTGGGTATTAGGTATTAGGAATTGGGGATCTGGAATTTGGGCTTTGGAATTTGGTATTTTGAATTATGAAATTTGGGATCTGGAATTTGGAACTTGGAATTTTTGGAATTTGGGCTCTGGAATTTGGAACTTGGAATTTTTGGAATTTAGACTCTGGAATTTGGCATTTTGAATGATGCAACGGGCGGATCTTTTTTCATACCTTGCCATTATGTTTTTGTCGCGACTTTTTGGGAAGAAGAAAAAAGAGGGCTCGGAATATGACGACATGCCCGTGCCGGAAAAAGCGGACTGGAGCTTTCTGCGGGCAGATATGCATTCGCATTTCCTGCCGGGGATAGATGATGGTGCGAAGTCGCCGGAAGATACTGCGGTGCTGCTAAAGGGGATGGCCGATATGGGGTATACCCACATCATCACCACCCCGCATGTGATGATAGACCACCACCCCAATACCACGCATACCATACTGAGCGCACTGCAGGTGGCGCAGCAGGTGATAAAGGAGCATAATATAAATATAACCCTGAGGGCCGCAGCAGAGTACTATATGGACGACCACTTCGACCGGCTGCTGGAAACGGAGAAACTGCTGCCGATACACAAGAACGAGGTGCTGGTGGAATTTTCCATGATGTTCGAGCCGCCGCAACTGGCGAATACGCTGTTCAACATGCAGGCATCGGGGTATAAACCCATAATAGCGCATCCCGAAAGATATACCTTCTTTCACCGCACGCCCGACAAGTACCACGAGCTGAAGGACAGGGGCTGCCTGCTGCAGATGAACCTGCTGTCGCTGACGGGCTACTACGGCCAGCATGTAAAGGCTGCGGCAGAGCGCATGCTTGCCGACAAGCTGTATGACTACTGCGGCAGCGATGCCCACCACGAGCGGCATGTGGCCGCCCTGAACGCCCTGGCCCGCAGCACCGACCACTATAAGGTGGCCAATTACCCCTTTAGGAATGCCGGGCTGGCGGTGTAGGCGCCCAATGTGGCCGCAAGGTTATTATTTCATCAAGTTAGTGGTCGCTTCCTTTATAATAGAGGAAAGTATATTTTTGCCAGATCTTTAAGCGCGCCATTCAGGTGCGCTGTACAAAAGCTGTTGAATGAAAGAACGATCGTACAGTATCGCCGTTATTGGACTGGGTTATGTAGGCTTGCCCCTTGCCGCAGAATTCGCTAAAAAGTTTCCGGTAACAGGTTTCGATATCAATAAAAGAAGAATAGAAGAGCTGCGCCAGGGTGTGGACAATACGCTGGAAGTAGAACACGATGTGCTGAAAAAGGTGACAAAGACCGCCCAGAACGGCGATAATGGTCTTTTTTGCAGCTATGATATGGCAGATATAAAGGACTGTAACGTATACATAGTGACCGTACCCACCCCTGTGGACAAGAACAACCGCCCAGACCTGACACCCCTGTACAAGGCCAGCGAAACGGTAGGTAAGGTGCTGAAAAAGGGCGATATAGTGGTGTACGAATCGACCGTATACCCCGGTGTGACGGAGGATGAGTGTGTGCCTGTGCTGGAGAAATTCTCGGGTATGAAGTTCAATACCGACTTCTACTGCGGATACTCGCCGGAGCGTATAAACCCCGGCGATAAGCTGCATACGGTAGCCAACATCAAAAAGATAACATCGGGATCGACGCCGGAGATAGCCGAGGAGGTAGACCAGATATACCGCGCCGTGATAGTGGCCGGTACGCACAAGGCCACCACCATAAAGGTGGCCGAGGCGGCCAAGGTGATAGAGAACTCGCAGCGCGACATCAATATCGCCTTTGTGAACGAGCTGGCCATGATCTTCAACAGGCTGGGGATAGATACCCACCATGTGCTGGAAGCATCGGCCACGAAGTGGAACTTCCTGCCCTTCAAACCGGGGCTGGTGGGTGGCCACTGTATAGGTGTAGACCCCTATTACCTGGCCCAGAAGGCGCAGGAGGCAGGCTACCACCCAGAAATAATATTGGCCGGCCGAAGGCTGAACGATGGCATGGGCAGGTATATAGCCGGCGAATTCGTGAAGCTGATGATAAAGAACGGCATAACCGTGAAGGGGGCCGAGGTGCTGGTACTGGGTATAACCTTTAAGGAGAACTGCCCCGATGTACGCAACACCAAGGTGGTGGACATCATAAGTGAGCTGAGATCGTATGACATGAACGTGAATGTATATGACCCTCGTGCAAAGGCAGATGATGTGATGCACGAATATGGCCTGCCGATAGTGACCGAACTGCCTGCGGGCAAAAAGTACGATTCTGTGATGCTGGCCGTAGCACATTCCGATTTTCTGAATGTGAACTGGCAGAGCCATACCCGCGAAAATGGCGTGATATATGACGTGAAGGGATGCCTGGACAGGCAGGTGGCGAACGCACGTTTGTAAGAAAAAAAAGTATAATATTCCCATGGCGCCCGGCAGCGGTAGCGCCATGGGAATTTTCATTATTAGTACTTTTAATTTACTTTTGATGAAAATTCTGGAAAATGCATCAATTCCTGAGGCGGAGCGGTAACGTTCTTTGCCTGTATCTTGTTTTGTTTTCTATTATATCCTCATATTCCTGTGTCGTCCCTAAGAACTATGTATACTTCAACAACCTCAAAGACCATCCGCAGCACCCCAATGTAATAGTTCTGGACAGTACCACTAATTTTCGCGATCCGAAAATAGAGGTGAACGACCTGCTGTCTATATCTATAGGCGTCTTCAACCCACTGGCCGAGGACGAGATGCTGCAGAAAAGCGCTGCGGGCAGCGGCGACAACAAGGCCTATGCGGCCAATACATACCTGGTAGATAAGGATGGCTATGTGGAACTGAGAATGGTGGGATTTGTGAAAGTACTGGGGCTGACAACGGCCGAGGCCAGGGAACTGATAAAGCAGAAGGCAAAAGAGTTCTACCGCGACCCTATAGTGAATGTACACATAGTGAATTTCCAGGTAACAGTGCTGGGAGAGATAACACGCCCCGGTGTGGTGAAGATAGAGAGCGAGAAAGCAAGCATACTGGATGTGCTGGCCCTTGCCGGCGACCTGCGCACCAGCTCAAAAAGGAAGAACATACTGCTGACGCGTACCGAGAACGATAAAGTGACCTTTGCCCGGCTGGACATAACATCGACCGACATATATAAGTCACCCTATTTTTATGTGAAGCAGAGAGACCAGATATATGTAGAGCCGAGCCGTTTTGCGCGTCAGAACACGGACAATTCGTTCACCAAATACCTGGGTATGATGTCGGGCCTTATAGGAGTGGTATCACTGCTCTTCGTTACCAACATAATAAAAGTAAAATCTCAGTAGTAATAAGAGGAATGGAGAACAATAAGAGAAGACCCGGTGAAACGCCGCCCCCGGTACCTGCCGGGCCGGCATTGCCGAGGAACGAGGAAGGTGGAGCAGGCGGAGGCGGAGGTTCCTTTAACCTGAAGTGGTTACTCATTACCGTACTTACCATATGGCCCTGGCTATTGGGAAGTATCATCATATCGCTCATAGTAGGCAATATATACCTGCGCTACTACACCCCTGTATACAAAGCAGGCGCCGAACTGCTGCTGAACGACTCGAAGAAAGGAGGCAATGGCCAGGACGATGTGGTGAAGGCCATGAAGAGCAAGAACGACAAGATAAACATAGACAACGAAATAGAGGTACTGAAAAGCCGTACCACTATGATGAAGGTAGTGGCCGACCTGGACCTGAACGTAGTATACACCGTAGAGGGGCGTTTTAAACGTACAGAGCTGTATGGCAGCACCAACCCCTTCAGGCTGGTGAAGATAGATACCGTTTTCGATGATTATTTTCAGTGCAAACTGAATGTACTGTCGGGCGATAGATTCGAGGTATCGGTACTAAAGGACAAACAGGAGCTGAAAACGAAAGCTGCATGGGGCGATACACTGCTACTGCCCGATATAGGCCGGGTGGTATTTGCGAAGACCGGCGTATATGCTGCACCCAATGTGGACTACAGCGTGCTGCATATGCCCCTGCTGATGGCCGCGCTGAACTACCAGGGCAGTGTGTCTTATAGCGTTCCCAACAAATCGGCCAGCTGCATACAGATAAGCATGGTGAACACCATAGCCGAGCGTGCCGTAGATGTGATAAACCACCTGATGGAGGTATATAAGCGGAAGAACGTAGAGGACCGTACCCGCATCACAGAGAGTACCATGCAGTTCATAGACGAGCGCATGAACATACTGGGCCGCGAGCTGTCGCAGGTAGAGAAGGACATAGAACGCTTCAAGCAGGATAACAACATAGCCGACATGTCGGCACAGGCGGGGCAACTGGTGAATGCCAAGGCCGTGACATCGGAAAAACTGGAGGATGCCGAACTGCAACTGGATGTGACGGGATCGATAAGCAACTACCTGGAGAAGATAGATGACAGATCGCTGACGCTGCCGGCATCGCTGCTGGAGAACAGGGGACTGTCGGAACTTATCAATAAGTTCAAGGATGTGAACGCACGTCTGGAGTACCAACTGATGACCATGACACCGAACAACCCGGTGACAAAGGCGCTGCAAAAGCAGAAAGAAGAGGTACAGAAGAGCATAGTGGCCGCCCTGGCATCGTCGAAGAAGGAAATGGAGCTGAAGGTGGACAAAATAAAGAGGACACTGGGCAATAACATAAAGATGATACGCGATATACCATCGGTAGAACGCGAGTACCTGGAATATTCGAGAAAGCAGAACATCAAGCAGGACCTTTTCGTCTTCCTGCTGAAAAAGCGCGAAGAGACCGCTATAGAGAAAGCATCGACCGTGGCCGATGCCATAGTAGTGGACCCCGCCCTGACACAGGGCCTCATAGCGCCCAACAAGCAGCGCATACTGATGATGTCATTCATGTTCGGCGCACTTATACCGTTCGCCTTCATCATCATACGCAGGGCGCTCAATATCCGCATCATCAGCAAGGGCGACATATCGCGCGTGACCACTATACCCATAATAGGCGAGATAGGCAATAACAGTACCGGGGAAAGTGTGGCCATAGCGCGCAACAGCCGTACAGTGCTTTCAGAACAGTTCAGGGCGCTGCGTACCAACCTGCAGTACCTGATGCCTGACAAGGACCAGAAGGTAGTGATGATCACATCGAGCATGAGTGGTGAGGGCAAATCGTTCATCGCCATCAACCTGTCGGTGACGCTGGCCCTGTCGGGCAAGCGGGTGGTGCTCATAGAGCTGGACCTTCGCAAACCGAAAGTATCGAAGCTGCTGGGCATCAATAATGACATAGGTTTCTCTAACTATTCTATAGGAAAAGCCACTATAGAGCAGATACTGGTACCATCAGGCATAGACGACAATATGCTGATACTGCCATCGGGCCCTATACCGCCCAACCCTGCCGAACTGATACTGATGCAAAGCACAAGGGACATGTTCGCCTACCTGAAGGAGAATTTCGACTATATCATAGTCGATACATCGCCGATAGGCCTGGTGACCGATGCCCACCTGCTGTACGAGTATATAGATACCGCCATGTATGTGGTACGCCAGGGCTATACATACAAGCAGCAGCTGGGTATACCCAACGAGCTGTACTATAGCGGCAAAATGCCAAAACTGAACTTCATACTGAACGATGTGGTGGCCAACAGGGGCTTTGCATATGGCTATGGATACGAAGAAGGATACGGTTATGGCTATGGATACGGTTATGGCTATGGATATGGCTATGGATACGGTTATGGATACGGTTACGGCTATGGCACATATGGAAGTGGCTACTATGTAGACGATGATAAGAAAAACAAGAAGAAGAAAAAAGGTGGTATCTCATCGGTACTGAAACGAAATAAATAACATGCACCCCACTGCCACCTGGCAGTAAAACACTGTATACCAGAGATATGTCTGTAACAACGGCCGACAACGAAAAATGGGATATAAATATAAGCTCTAAGACCAGCTTGCTGGATATAGACATAAAGGAGATATGGCGCTACCGCGACCTGCTGGTGATGTTCATCATACGCGATGTGGTGACCCGCTACAAGCAAACGATACTGGGGCCGCTGTGGTTCATGCTGCAACCTATACTCACGGCTGTGATATATACGCTTATCTTCAGCCGCATAGCGCGCATATCCACCAACGATACGCCGCCAATACTGTTCTAC
This sequence comes from Nemorincola caseinilytica, assembly GCF_039540515.1. Classification (NCBI taxonomy): domain Bacteria; kingdom Pseudomonadati; phylum Bacteroidota; class Chitinophagia; order Chitinophagales; family Chitinophagaceae; genus Nemorincola; species Nemorincola caseinilytica. The sequence goes on from NZ_BAABFA010000007.1 coordinate 55,783, forward strand.
CTGGGCAGTCTCACACTGTGGAACTATTTCTCCGAGACCTTTGGCATCATTTCCAAGACCTTTACCGAGAATGCCAATGTGCTGGGCAAGGTATACTTCCCCAGACTGGTACTGCCGCTGTCCAAGGCCATATCGGGCATTATGAAGATGCTGATGCAGTTCGTCATCTTCTTTGGTGTACTTATATACCATGTGTTCGTGACCCACAAGGCCAGCCCCAACTGGTATGCACTTACTTTTCCGCTGCTGCTGATAGTGATAGCACTGTTCAGTATGGGGGCCGGGTTGCTTATCACGGCGCTTACCAGCAAATACCGCGATCTTAGTTTCCTTGTAGTGTTCGGTATACAGCTATATATGTACCTGACGCCGGTGATCTATCCACTGTCCATAGCCAGCCCGGACAAGCAAGTGTGGCTATGGCTGAACCCGCTGACGGCCATATTCGAGGCGTTCAAATATTCGTTCCTGGGCGCCAATGCCGGGCAGTGGAACAATTTCTGGCTTGGCTACAGCTTGCTTTTTACCCTGGTCATGTTCCTGGTAGGGCTTATCATGTTCAATAAAGTTGAAAAGAAATTCATAGACGTTATCTAGGATAGAATGAGCAGCAACATTGTAATAAAGGCCGAGAATATATCGAAGCAGTACCAGATAGGACAGATAGGCACAGGCATGATAAGCCATGACATAAAGCGCTGGTGGGCGCTGATGCGCGGCAAGGAAGACCCTTACCTGAAGGTGGGTATGGAGAACGACCGTACCCAGAAGGCCACAAGCGCCTATACCTGGGCGGTAAAGGATATAAACTTCGATGTGCAGCAGGGTGAGGCCCTGGGCGTGATAGGGAAGAACGGTGCGGGAAAATCGACACTGCTGAAACTCCTATCGAGGGTCACAGCGCCAACAACAGGACAGATAAAGATAAAAGGCAGGGTGGCATCGCTGCTGGAAGTAGGAACGGGTTTTCACCCGGAACTTACCGGCCGCGAGAACATATACATGAACGGCACCATACTGGGCATGACCCGCAAGGAGATAGCCCGGAAATTCGACGAGATAGTAGATTTCTCGGGCGTGCAGATGTATATAGACACCCCTGTGAAACGATATTCATCGGGTATGTATGTGCGCCTTGCCTTCGGGGTGGCGGCACACCTGGAACCCGAGATACTGATAGTGGACGAGGTGCTGGCCGTAGGCGATGCCGAATTCCAGAAAAAGTGCATAGGCAAGATGAGCGATGTGGCCAGCCACGGGCGCACCATCATTTTTGTGAGCCACAACCTGCTGGCCGTACAGAGCCTGTGCAAGAGCGCGATATTCATGAAGGCCGGTACGATAGCCGACAGCGGGCCTACCGAAAAAGTGATAAACAACTACCTGAGCCGCGAGATACGCAACTGCATAGAGGCGAAATGGGACATGGACAAGGCGCCGGGCAATGACAGGATACGCCTGTTATCGGCGAGGATAAATGTAGAGAAGCAGATAGACGGGCAGGATGTGATAGACGTGAACACACCATTCGATATAGACTTTGAGTTCTACAATGGAGTGGACGGACAGGGTGTGAACCTGAGCCTGGTGCTCTACACTACTTCCGGGGTATGCGTATTCAATGTTACCACGCCGGTAGCTAAACTATCGAAGGGACATCATACCAGCCGCCTGCGCATACCGGGCTCGCTGCTGAACGACGATATATATACCATAGTCCTCTTCCTGGTGAAGGACGGCTCGTCGGTACTGCATGTGGTAGAAGATGTGCTGACCTTTGAGGTGCTGGATGTGAAGCGCGGCGATACGGGCTGGTTCGGCAAATGGGTAGGCGCTGTGCGCCCTACGATGCTGGAATTCACAATAGATTAAGACGTATCATACTCACATGCCGGGCCAATGGCACGGTAATTGGAATGCAGTAGCTTATGAGAGCATATATACTGTTATCCGTTCTTATTGCCTGCCATCCAGTGTGCTGCGCGCAGGAGTATACCAGGTGCAGCTACAAATACTTTGTCCACGGCAAGGGTATAGCCACTTCGCAATGCTACGATAAGGATGGCCGCTGGGGCAAGGCCAAAGCATATGACAGGACGGGAAAAGAGATATACAGCCGCGAACTGAGAACCGTGGGCGGGCATAGCTATGTAGAGTTCTCTTACTACGACAGGAGCGGCGCCGTAAAGACTGCCCGCTGGAGCAGCGCGCCCGATGGCGGTATACAGTGGTACAGGTCTTACACAGAATTTTCGGAGGACGGGAAGATAGTGAACGAGACGAAGGACAGCTATGACGATGGCCCGGGCACGTTTTAAAAGAACCACAGAAACGAGCGCCTGTAGTGAGGCCAAGACCCAGCCCGGAACCGGAGGTGGCGAAGTGCGCGGTCATCTATTCATCAGAGTTCTGGGTAACGAACCATACGCCGTATACCGTAGTGGTAACAGCCACACGCAAGTACAGCAAAAGCGAGACCTATACACTGAGCCTGCGGCCGCGAGAGACACTTAAATGCGGGCAAATGATACTGGCAGAGCAGTTCGACGATCCTGCAAAGTATTTCGACATTTCGGCAGTACCGAAGAAGCCCATAAAGGGGCAGCGGTTCACCATCATAGCAGCAGACAAGCAGCCGCAGCAGGTGGCCAAGGAGACCCGCAGGTACTACTACGAGGTGAGGCACATCATATAAGGGTGTACATAACTAGTGCATCCTGTCGCCACGGGGGGTAAGGGCGTGCAGCACCTGCTCTTCGGCAGCGAGCCAGAAGTGCCATGTGTCCCTTACCTGCTGGTGCGTATAGTACTCGCCCGCCAGGTCTATGAAGAGACGGTAATGCCCGGCCTCTGATATCATGAATTTGTGGTAGAATTTTCGTAGCGCCTCTTCCTCCGATCCTTCGGACAGCAGGCGGAAACGCTCGCAGCTACGCGCCTCTATGAGGGCGCAGATAATGAGCTTGTGCAGCAGCTTTTCGTCGCCGGGTATGTTCTTCGGTTCTTGCTGCAGCAGCAGGTTCACATAATCATCGCGGCGCTGACGGCCCAGGGTGTAGCCACGTTTCTTCATCTCGGCCAGTACCATGCGGAAGTGGCCCCACTCCTCGGTGACTATAGGCGCAAGGGCCTCTACAAGGGCCATCTTATCGGGGTAGCGCTGTATGAGCGATATGCACTGCGTGGCGGCCTTCTGCTCGCAAAAGGCGTGGTCGGTAAGTACTTCTTCCAGGGATATCGAGGCCAGGTGTGCCCACCGGGGATCGGTAGGCATCTTCAGCCCCAGTATAGAATTGTCGGCTGTGCTCATTTATTTTTTGCTTAGTTGCTCATGTACCTGCTCTACAAGGCGCTGCGCCCATATAGCATACTCCCTGCCCGATGGGTGCAGCTTGTCGTCTACCAGGTATGTAGGGTCGGCGCCATGCTGGCGGGTACTTTCTGTTATCTCTATATAGTGGCATTCATTGGCCAGCGCTATCTCGCGGCAGGCGGCATTGTAGGCATCTATCTCGGTGGCTATGGCGCTGCGGTCGCGGTCGGCGGCAAAGGGCGTTACACCCCAGTCGGGTATAGAGAGCACGAACACCCGCTGCGGCCTGCCACCTGCGAAGTGTATGGCCTGGTGCAGCAGTTGGGTGAACTCATCGCGGTAGTTGTCTATACTGCGGCCGCGGTACTGGTTGTTGACACCTATGAGCAGGGATACGAAAGAGAACGTATCGGTGATATTGTGCTCGCGTATAGAGGTAGCCAGCTCGTCGGTGGTCCAGCCGGTAGTGGCTATGATAACGGGGTCGGTGACCTGTGTACCTTTTTCTCGCAGCATCCTCACGGCCTGGTGCGGAAAATTGTCGGGGGCAGAGACCTGCTCGCCTATAGTGTACGAATCGCCGAGGGCGAGGTATGTATGCATATGTGATGGTTTTTGTAGTGAGAAGTAGAGCAACAGTAGTAATAATGTGTACCTCATGGTCACAGTATCTTGTGCCGTTTGAATTCCTTATTACGGTCGAACAGGTAGCGGTATGTCTTCAGGTTGCGGCTGCGGGTGGTGCCCAGGCCTGCGGCTATATTCACCATCTTGGGGTTGAAGTCGCCTATCCACTGCATTTCGTAGTCTTCGTACATGCCCATGGGCTGTATCACATTGGCGCCTTCCAGTATCATATAGCCGTCTATGCCCTTGCCCTGGTATTCGGGTATGATACCGAACACAAGCCCCACGAAACGGTTGCACTTGCCAAAGCGCTGCATGAGCAGGAAGCGCACCTTTTGCAGCAGGCCGAACTTGCCATTGAGGTGCTTGAAGAACTGGTTGAGGTCGGGCAGGTTCACCCACATGGCTATGGGCTGCCCTTTGTGGTATACGAACCATATGATCTTCTCGTCCATCACGGGCTTCATGGCCTTGAACATCTTGGCCACCGTTTTCTCCTCCAGCGATTTACCGCCGCCATGGCCTGCCCATGCCTTGTTGTATATATAGGTGAAGTCTTTGACGTACTTATCCAGGTCGCTCTTCCTGATATGCTGCGCAGTGTACTCGGGGTCTGCGGCATATTTGGCGTGGCGCTCGTAGAACTTGTTATCGAGGCGGTTCTTCACCTTTAGGGCAAAGCACACCTGGTTGAAGTAGGTCTGGAAGCCATACTGCTCGAAGAGGGTAACGTAGTAGGGCGGGTTGTAGGTCATGCCATAGAGCGGCGGGTAAAAACCATCGGTGAGGAGGCCCCACCATTTATCGCGCTCGCCAAAGTTGATGGGACCATCCATGGCCTCCATGCCACGGTCCTGCAGCCACTTTTTGCAGTGGTCGAACATAAAGGCCGCATGCTCGTAATTGTTATCGCACTCAAAGAATCCTATGCCGCCCGTAGGCTGCTCCTGCTTGTACTGCTTGTTCACAAAAGCGGCTATACGGCCTATGTTGCGGCCATTGTCGTCCTGCAGTATCCAGCGGGCATATTCGCCGCCACGCTTTATGAACTTGTTCTTCTCTGCATCGAAGACCTCTTCTATATCCTTATCCAGCGGCCTTATCCAGTTGGGGTCGTTGGCATATATATCCACAGCCACCTGCAGGAACGCCTTTTTATCGCCTGCCGTACTTACTTCATGCATCCGCATAGTTACAGGATCACTTTTTTTGAGACAGCTAAGTTAAGCGAAAATATGCGGCCCTGCTTGTGCCCGAGGCCGCAGGGCCGCATTTCAGCTCCGTTGCTGCCTACCTATCTTTTGGACCTCATTCCCCCACCCTATGGCCATTAGCCGTATTTTCAGTAACTTTATAGATACCGATCATCTGTAGGTCACTGACCTCATTAAGCATCACCCTATGCGCAATACGAGAGCCATTGTCATCACCATTTTTGCGTTCGCCCTTATGTGGGGCTGCCGTTGCGGCAAAAAGCCCGGTCCGGACCCTGTGCTGGATATGGGCGGTTTCCCCGATGCCGTAGGCAAGATAATAGTGGGCAAATGCGCTACCGCAGGCTGCCACAATGCCGCCAGCTATATGAATAGCGCGGGGCTGCTGCTGGATACCTGGCAGCACCTGTTCGACGGAGGCAATTCGGGATCATCGGTGATACCGTATAGCGCAGAGTTCAGCCCGCTGCTCTATTTTGTGAACACAGACCCCGCCAGGGGCACTGTGGCCACACCTACCATGCCCTTCGACCCATCGGGCGTGAACGCCAACAAGCTGAGCGAGGAAGAATACAATACCCTGAAAGAGTGGATAACAAATGGCGCACCCGACAGGAACGGTAATATAGCCTTTGCCGCAGATGCGGACACGCGGCAGAAGGTATATGTGACACAGCAGGGCTGCGACCTGGTGGCGGTGATAGATGCCGCCAGCGGACTGGTGATGCGGTATATAAAAGTAGGTACCAATGCGGGCACCACGGAAAGCCCTCACTGCCTGCGCACATCTGCCGACGGGCGGTATGCCTATGTGAGCTTCATAGGCGGTACAGGCATACAGAAGATAGACACCCGCACCGACCAGGTGGCCAATACCACCACACTGGGTGTGGGATCGTGGAACATACTGTATGTGGCGCCCCACGACACCATGGTAGCCACTACCGACTGCAGCACCAACGGGCGCATAGTATATACACGCACCGGCAGCATGACCATAGCCCCCGAGCTGACGGGAAGCGGCAGCGGGCTGTTCGTCTTTCCGCATGGCATAACGAGCAATGAGGCCTTCGATACCTGCTATATAAGCGCGCAGTATGGCAATACGGTGTATAAATGGGCGCCAACGGTGCCCTATTACAAGGCCATAAGCATAGACGGATCGCCGACGGTGGTAACGACGCCAAGCGACCTTTCGTCGCCTAACCCGCACGAGATAATGATGATACCCGACAGGAGCCGCTACTTCCTGACGTGTGAACGCACCAACGAGGTACGCGTGCTGGATGCCCGTACCGATGCTATACTGGCGGCCATACCTGTAGGCACACGCCCGCAGGAGATAGCTATGGCACGCACCAGGCCCTATGCATTCATAACCTGCATGGAAGATGAGAACGTGCCAAGCGGCCGCAGGGGATCGGTGTATGTGATAGACTACAACACCTACGAGGTGGTAAAGGTGATAAAGGGCGACTTCTACCAGCCGCATGGCATAACGGTAGATGAATATAGCGGGCGCGTGTACATAGTAAGCACCAATGCAAGCGACAGCGGCCCTGCACCGCACCACGCTACCGCATGCTTTGGCAGGCCGGGCTGGTATTCCATATACAGCCTGAACACGCTGGAGCCGGTGAACACCAAGCGCTACCAGGTGACGGTGATGCCCTACTCGGCAGATGTGCGTTTCAAGTGATGGACGTGCATGGGTATAGCACCCTTTATAAACGCTGACCGGCAGCAATATTCATTTTCAGATATCTTACTCGCTGTGTCTCAATAAGACCTTATTTTCAGGTATGTTAAGATGCTGAGGGAGGTCATGTTTTTAACATTCATTTTCCTGTTTCTTTGCGCCAACGGTACGAACATTGCAGTAGAATTCCCTGACGGTGTGCATGGGGCGCAACGATAGAAGAAAATGGACGAGAAGATGAACACGGAAAGGCTGACATATATTCTTACGATAGCAGGTATTTTACTGCTTTCCTGCGCAAGCATCATTTACCTGAGCTATAAGATGCTGCACTGATACTCTGGCCAACTGATGTAGCAGAGGTATCACCTCAGGGATAGTCGTACCGCGACAGCTCCTGTTCCATGGCATCATATACTATCTGTTTCAGGCGCGGCACATCGGGCAGGGTCATACCATCTACCTGTATGGGCTGCATATATACTGCCCGGTTGCGGCCGGGCCATACCTTCCACCATGCGCTGTAGTGCCAGCGATGCACGGTATCGGGGAAGATAATGGGTAATATGGGCGTTCGCGAAGTGATGGCCAGCCTGAATGCCCCATCATAAAAGTCCTTCAGCGGCTTACCTGTTTCATTGAAAGTGCCTTCGGGGAAAATAACTATGTGGCTTTCGTGGCGCAGTACCCGCCACATGAGGCGCATGCTGCGGGCACGGCTCTGGGGGTTGCTGCGGTTTACCATTATCACTATCTGCCGGTATAGAAAGCCCATGACGGGGACCTTGGAGAACTCTTTTTTGCCCAGGGCGCGGAAGTAGCCGGGAAGGCCGGGGAACAGCACAACGGTATCGAGATAGGAAATATGATTGCACACGATGACGTAGCGGCGCTGTGGCGGGCATGGCCCTGTTATGCGCAGGGGCATACCTATGACCCACAGCCATATACGCGCCCAATGCCTGATGATGACATAGATGAGCCTGCGTGTGGCTTTACGGTTGCCGATACTGAGCAGTACAAAGAAAGGGAATGTGATACACAGCCCTATGAGAAAGGTAACAACTACATAGACCGCGTAGAAAGGCTGAAGTATCTTTTTCAGCATGCCATTAATGTGTCATGGTGGGTATCATGGGGCGGCCTACCAATTGCTTGCCGGGCCAGGGTATCATAGCCATGAATATGACCAGCGCCAGGAAAGAGCACCAGAAAAGGCGTTTGAACTTGCGATCGTCATCGATATTGCGCTTGGTAACGCTGTAGCCCACATGCACCAGCAGTATGGCCAGCACCATGGCCACTGCATGCTCTACTCCATAAAAACGGCGATAGGTATCCTTCATGAGGCCGGGCGCGCTGAGAACACCACCACCTATTACCTTGTAATAGTAAAGCAGGCCACCTATGAGCAGCTGCAGATCGCAGAAGATGAGCAGCAGCAGAGCCATCTGTTTGTTCACCTTCTTGAACTTCCTTTTGCCCAGCATACCTACAATGCTTTGCAGCACTACAATGACGGCAAAGAAAAGTATGAAGTAGCGAAGAATGCTATGCAGGTAATTGAAGCTATCCAGATAGGCTAACATCGGGTATGGTTTTTTGCTAAGATAGGACGTAATTCGAATAAAAAAATGCGCCTAGCATACTATTAACATCTGCCCGGTACACAGGGCGGCTTTGACCGATGCATAAAGCGATCACCACCAACCCATGCGGTCGCGAAGCTGCTGTATATGCCCGGTATGGTGCCTGCTGTGCCATACATAGAGGGCTATGAGCTCCCATATAGGGAAGGTACGCTGGTGCTGTGGGTGAAAGTAGGTACGCTCCATATCGGCAGGAGAGAGGCGCTCCAGCACGGCCACCAGGCGGCGGTGTATGGTGTGCAGCATGGTCACCGATACATTCACAGGTACGGCCTCCACATCGGGCAGTGTGGCCCAGGCGTTCTCGTCATAGGGCGCCACGGTGGGGTTGTCTTCGGTAAGGGCCAGCTTCAGGCGTATATAGGCATTGAGGTGGCTATCGGCCACATGGTGCACTACCTGCTGAATGGTCCACCCGCCGGGGCGGTATGGCGTATGCAGCTGCTGCTCGTCCAGGTTCTCTATGCAGGCATCCATCCATGATGGCAGGGCACGCAGCACGCCCAGCCATTCGGGCAGTTGCGCGGCATCGAATGCTGCCGGCTTTTCGTAGCGGCCTATGGGGTACCTGAGCTGTTCCAGTTCGTTGTCTGTCATTTTTTATAGGTCTTTTTGTAAAAATTCACTTCGGCCTCGGTAGGCTTGTAGCATTTCTTATTGCGCGAAAAACGGTTGCGGTGTGTAAAGTATTCGTCCAGTATATCGCCGCCATTGGTGCATACCACCAGTACATCGGGCTCGGCATAGCGCAGCTTTTCCTCGTAGAGCGTTGCATAGTCGTCCATGCAGCACGATATGTTGCCGGCATTCACTATCTCTATACCGGGAAAGCGCGCCTGCAGGCGATAGGTGATGGTATACTCATCATCGAGGAAAGGGTTGAATATGCGCGAGTCTCCCATGAACACTATGCGCTGGCGGGTCTTGGGAAAGGAGAGCTCGTTGTCCATGCGCAGCCCCTGCTTGCTGAGGTGCAGGCGGTAAGGTGTCTTGTCGCCTCCATGCGGCAGGTCGTTCACATTGTCTATACCGGTATTGTCTTTCGTAGCATCGCCAAAGGTGGCAGGCCGCTGTGCCGAGCCATATGTGGTAGGGCTGCGGTAGCCGCTGTACTCGGCGAGGATGTTGGCTATCTGCCCCGCAGCGAAGGATGTACCCTGTTTGGACCAGTTGCCATACATAGGCGTATTGATGCCATCATCGCTAGAGGACCATTCTGCTATGGCGGGTGTTATGTTCTGCACATCTACCTTGGCATTGGTACATATCTGCAGTATGTAAGGTATGCCATAGGTATTGGCCTGCGTAGCATACTTGCCTACCTCGGGCGTCATCACCAGCACCAGCAGGCGCACCTCATCTCGGGTGGTAGCGGCCTTCAGGGCATTAAGGTGGTTCGTGTAGCGTTGCTGCAACTGAAAGTATACCTGGCTGGCGGGCATATCCAGCAGTATCTCTTCCTGGGGCACCTTCGGATAATCCTCTACCATAGATGTGCGGCCTATCTTCTGCGCCAGCTCATTTATCTGCTCTGCAGGCTTGCGCCCGCCACAGGCCATGCATGCGAGCAGGCAAAAGATGATGGGGAATTTCAGTTGTATGCTATCTATGATCATAGGCATGACAAATATCGTGCGGTGGCGGCAACATTTAAAATTAAGCCCGAAAACAGCAAATATAATATCGCACAAAAAGCACCGGCCCCGCACTTGCGGGGCCGGTATAATTAATATTTAGCAAAAGCCGTTACTTACCCGAAGACCTGGGTTTGGCATTCACTTGTTTTTCCAACTCTTCTATTTCTTTCACAGACCTGCTGTTGGGGTCTATGGCCAGTATCTTCTCTTTATAGAGCTTCAGGTTCTCCTTGTCCTTGGTGTTGAAGTAGTAGTACATCATGTACTCGTAGGCGCTCTTCAGGTCGTTCTTCTTTTCGTAGTTGGGCCCCACTTTCTCCAGCCATTTCTGGTAGTAAGGGATGGCGCCGCCTGTAGTGGCCTCAGAGTCTATGGCCGAGGCCACACGGCCCTGCCAGTAGTAGGCCGATGGCTGCGTAGCACCATGTTTTGCCTCGAACTCGTTGGCAGCTATCATACCATTGCCCAGGTCTTTGCAGTAGTAGTACATGATCACACGCCATACATAGTCTGCCGCCTGCGCATCGGGGTTGGCCTTTACGAGGTTGCTGTACCACTCTGCCGACTTGCAGTAGTTCTTCTTTGCCTTGAAGGCCTCGGCCACATCGCGGTATACATCGGTCTTATTACGCGCGGTATCACCGCTTATGCCCTTCATATAGTAGTGGCCTGCAGAGTCGGTCATATCCAGCTTCAGAAAGAGTTTACCGTACTCTATGTATGCACCCGGCAGGATCTTTGCGGGATCTTGCACCGCGAAATACTTGCGCAGGTTATTGAGGGCGGCCAGGGAGTCGCCGCAGTTGATCTGCGAGAAGCCCAGTATACCTGTAAGCTCGTTCACACGGGTAGGATCGGGCTGGCCCTGTAGCAGCTTCTGCGCCTGTGTGGCAGCATCGCAATAGCTCTGTGCCTGGTAGAGGGCGCGCGTATATTCCAGCTGATCTTCGAAGGTATTGTCGGAATGCGAGAGGTATTCCTGCAGGTTCTGCAGGGCCTGCTTGTACTTGCCCGAGCGCGAGTAGGCATTGGACAGCGCCTTGTAAGGCAGCGGGTTGTTCACATCGGCCTCCTTTGCGCGGCCATAGTTGTCCAGCGCGCTCTGGTAGTTGCGGGCATCGTACCACAGGTCGCCTATGCGGGAGAAGGCCAGCGAGTTCGTCTTGTCCTTTTCTATAACGGCCTCATAGTTGTTCATGGCCTCGCCACCACCGCCCGATATTTTGCGCATGGCATCGCCCAAGCCTATCTGCAGCTCGCTTTTGTCGCCGCTGTTCTTGGCAATGGCATCTTTGTACCATGCTATGGCCTGGTTTATGTCGCCACCCTCGGTATAGGTGATGGCATCGGCGGCATATTTCTGCGGCATCCAGTCCTTTTTCTTGGCTTTTGCGGCCAGTTCCTTTGCCATGGCATTACCACGGGCTATATCCTTGTTGGCGAATGCGAAGCGTACCATGCCCGACATATTGGCCAGATCCTCGGGATATTTTCCGAATATGGCCTGTGCCTGCTGCAGGTTGCCCTCTTCCAGGTAGGAGAGGCCCAGGTAATAGTTGGCAAGGGGGTCTTTTTCGGCCAGGGGAGCCAGTACGCTCTCTGCCGACTTGTACTTCTTATAATAATACATTTTTATGCCATTCTTTACAGTGGCATCCTGCGCTATGGCGCCGAAGCCAAAGCCTGCAAATGCAAGCATCATTACTACTTTTTTCATGTTGTACTTCATTCTGCTTTTATTATGATAAAATATTACTCTTTTAGTTCTTTATCGCTGCTTCCCGTATCACCATCTCTGACCTGACGGGGAACATGTGCGCATGGAAGAATATCAACTGCCCGCGCTGCCCTGCTATAAAGTTTGCAAAACCCGTGCCAAGACCCGGATAGCTCTCGGAGTTGATGTAGTATATACTGCGCGTAAGCGGGTACGACCTGAGCGCTATATATGCCTGGTAGGGCTGCAGGAACTCTCCTGTCTTCTCGTTCTTTATGGCCGCTATCTTTACCCTGTTGATAAAGGCACCTGTATTGTTAGGGTCTACTGTATCGCTCACATAGCCCAGGCCTACGAAGCCTATGGCGCCGGGGTTCTTCTCTACATAGTCTACCACCTCTTTATTGCCTTTTGCAGCGTATACGTTCTTGCCCAGCGGGGCGCCCTTCAGCACGGAATCTATGATGAACCGTACGGTACTGGAGCCCTGGTCGTCGAACACGACGGTATATTTCTTAGAGCTTTGCCCGGTGAGTATGCCCTGCAGGGTAGGCATATCCAGCATGGTATCGGGCGAGGCATTGTTCAGCACCACGGCTATGCCATCGCGGGCCAGCTTCAGTGTGGTGGGGAATATCTTCGACTGTTCGCAAACGGCCTTCTCCTGTGCAGAGAGCTCGCGCGTGACCAGTATAAGGCGTGCCTTTCTGGCAAAGTAATCTTTGAAGCACTCGGACTCCGGCTTGTAATGGATATGCACTTTGGCCTCGGGGAAACTGCTATCGAACACTGTACCCTGCAGCTCCATCACCGGCCTGAAGGTCTCATCGACAGAGATATCTATCTCGCCCTTGCCTAGCGTGTCGGGGTGCTTGGGCCTGTCATCGCACGAGGCGAGCAGGAACATACACAGACACAGCGACCACGACCATTCTCTAAAGATCCACATAAGGAACGCAATTTTACTTAATAAATTTTAAAGGGTGGCAGGCGATATATCTGCTGTAACAATAATTTAACAGGTGCAAATATACCTCAACAAAGCTGCCTTTAAAAGACCGCAGCAGGCAAAAATACCTGTATTACCGGGCCTGTCAGCGGCGGGGACGGCCACCTGCACCCCGGCGGCGCGACATAGCGGTGATGCCCCTATATATACGGAACGCGCCATACAATACCAGTATCGTGCCCAGTGCATAGGCAGTGCCTGCGGGCAGCTCTACCGTACCAAAATACCGCAGGCTGAACACGGCTATACCCATGATGATGTATATGGCGCCCATTGCTATATCAAGGCTGGTGCGAAAGGCGCTGTAGGTGCTGCTCTGCTCCATACGCTCGTCGATATTCATATCTAAAGGTGTTTTGTGCGAAATTAATATATAGTTATAGATACAGGGGCCGTAGGTTTCCATAAGGGGCTGTAATATTTTTTCCCGGGCACTATGTGCGCATCGGGCCTGCTTATCAATAATGGTCGCAACATGGGTACAACACACATGATATCTGAATGATACATTTGGTTCAAAACTGTCATTATTCACTTTTTTAAATACATTTGTGCGATATTGAACATCTTGTTAAGAACGCCCCTTGTGAAGAAGATATATACCACCCTGCTGTTTTTACTGCTTGCCTGTGCATCGTACGGGCAGTTCTCTAACTGGATACGGACCTACAATTATCCCATTTACAGAACGGCGGTTACCTTCAGCAATCCGCTATCTATGAACAAGGCAGGAGGTGGTGTAGAGCACAGGCTGGGCAATGTAAGCTATATGTTCTCGTCCTACCTGTATTATAGCGCCTACCCGGGCCTGATGTACGACCTGGAGCTACGCAAATATGCCCGCAAGCACTACAGGCACAGGACCCGTACTAAGTGGACCTACCAGAACTTTGGCTATGTACGGCCTCTTATAGTGGGCATAGCGGGCTTTGACAGCGACAAGCTGGACATAGTAGGGTATACGAAGAACATATACTGGTACGAGAAGGGCTATATAGGCGCATCGGCAGGCTGGGGCCGCAGGTATACCCGAGGCATGTTCTTCTGGACCATAAAGGCCGGTGCACGGTATATATCTTTTGCCGCTGCGGAAGACCCCATAGAGTCCGAGGCCGCACAGTATTACAAGCTGTTCTATGCCACAGGGCCGGGCTCGGTGTTCGAGCTGAACTTCCACTTCGGTATACAGTACTAGGCCACGGCCGAAATATCCACAAAAACATGGGTCATACCCGGCCAAATGTTTAATATAGCTACCTTCATGCTACGCGCCTGTACAGCAGGCTTTTATTTACCATGAGTGCAAGAACACCCATCAGCGAGGACATGTTCCAGGAGCGCTACAGCAAGCTGAACGACCGCCAGCGCGAGGCCGTAGATACCATATATGGCACCGTAATGGTGATAGCAGGCCCCGGTACAGGCAAAACAGAGGTACTGGCCATGCGCATAGCGGCCCTGCTGCGCAGCGAGGCGCAGGTGCAGCCACAGGAGATACTGTGCCTCACCTATACCGACGAGGCCACCAACTCTATGCGGCGCAGGCTGCTGCAGGTGATAGGCAATGCAGCACACAAGGTGAACATCCACACCTTTCACGGGTTCTGCAACATGGTGATACAGAGCAATGGCGAATACTTCAGCCGCAGGGAGCTGCAACCCATAAGCGACCTGGAACGCGCCGACCTGATGCACCAGATGCTGGAAGAGCTGCCGCAGGGCCACCTGCTGCGCAGGCTCAGCGGCGATATATACTATGACACAGGCAAGCTGGGCCGCCTCTTCGATATGATGAAGCGCGAGCACCTGACACCCGAGCACATATCGGCCGCGATAGACGAATACCTGGCAAGCCTGCCGCAAAGAGAGGACTATGTGTACAAACGGGCATCGAAGGGATACCAGAAGGGCGACCTGAAACAGGACAAGATAGACGAGGAGACCCGCAAAATGGAGAGCACACGCGCAGCGGCCATGCTCTTCCATACCTATACACGCATGATGAAGGAGGCCGGGCGCTACGACTTCAACGATATGATACTATGGGTACTGGAGGCATTCAATACCCATACATGGCTGCTGCAAAGTTACCAGGAGCGTTACCAGTTCATACTGGTGGACGAGTTCCAGGACACGAACGGGGCGCAGAACGAACTGCTCACCATGCTATCGGCATACTGGGAGAACCCCAACCTTTTTGTAGTGGGCGATGACGACCAGAGCATATACGAGTTCCAGGGGGCGCGCATACGCAACATAACCGACCTGTATGAGCGCCATCGCGACGATATAAAGGTGATAGTGCTGCCGCACAACTACCGCTCATCGCAGGCGGTGATAGACCGCGCCATAGCCACCATCAACAACAACCGCCAGCGGCTTATAAACCAACTGCACGCCCTGCAACTGAATAAGAACATAATAGCGGCCAACGACCGCTTTCGCGATGGCAAGGACACAGTAACACCCGTGATAAGGGAATACCCCAACCTGCTGCAGGAAGAGGCCGATGTTGTGATGCAGATAGAGGCACTGCAGCAAAAGGGCGTACCCCTGCGCGAGATAGCCGTACTATATGCCCAGCACAAGCAGGCCGAGAACATAATAGCCCTGATGGAGCGCAAAGGGTTGCTCTTTAACGTAAAGAAGAAGGTGAACGTGATGGACCTGCCGCTGACCGCACAGGTGCTGAACGTACTGCGCTACCTGGATGCAGAGCGCAGGAAGAAATTCGATGGCGAGGAGCTGCTGTTCGAGATAATGCATGCGCCCTACTTTGGTATAGACCCCAACGATATAGCCATGCTGGCCCTCTACATGCAGCAGAGCCGCAAGGAGACCGGGCCACTGAAATGGCGGCTGCTGTTATCGAACCCGCTGCTCATAGAGTCTCTGGGGCTGGCATCGGCAAAGGCCATGCACCGGCTGGGCAATGCGCTGGACGACTGGGAACGACAGCAACTGGCACTGCCACTGCCCCTGCTGGTAGAGAAGATAGTGCATGAGAGCGGCATAGTGGCCTACCTCCTCACCACTACCGACCATGTGTGGGCGCTACAGGCGCTGAACACCCTCTTCAGCTTTGTAAAAGAGACATGGGCGCGCGAGCCGCGCATACGCCCCCGCACCTTCCTGGAGATAGTGGACCGCATGGAAAGCGAGAAGATATCGGTAGACCTGGAGCGGGTGATACAGAGCGACAACGGTGTGTACTTCTATACCGCGCACAGCTCTAAGGGCAATGAGTTCGAACATGTGTTCCTGGTGGGGTGTACAAAAGCCTACTGGGAAAAGAAGCAGGGTGGCCGCGGCGACTACAAGATGCCCGAGACCATAACGGCTACAGAGGATGACATGGACAGCAGCTATAAGGAAGAGGTGGCCCGCCGCCTCTTCTATGTAGCGCTTACGAGGGCCAAGAAACACCTGCATGTATCGTATGCCCTGCAGGACAATACAGGCAAACCGCTGGAGCATTCGGCATTCATAGACGAGATAAGCACCAGCGAAGAACGCGAACAGTACAAGGTGCCGCAGGAGACCATAATACGGCACCTGGAGTGGGCCATGCAGCCCATACCGGAGGTACGCATAAAAATAGCCAATGCAGAGTGGATAGAGAAAGTGCTGCAGCAGTTCGCGATGAGCGCTACGCAACTGGCCAAGTTCCTGCGGTGCCCGCTGGAATTCTACTACGAGACCATACTTCGTGTACCCACGCAGCGCAAAGAGGTATTTGCCTATGGCATAGCCATACACTATGCACTGGAGCGCATGTATATAGAGATGAAGAAGGCCAATGGTGTATGGCCCACGAAGGAAGAAGTGCAGAACGCTTTCAGATCGGAGCTGTTCCGCGAGAGCAGCGGCATGAGCACGGTACAATATGAAAGAAGGCTGGAAATGGGCCTCGACCAGGTATCGGCATACTACGACCACTATATAGATAAGCTGCATAAGGAAGTAGAGGTAGAGCTGAAGGTGCCCCGCTACTACCTGGATGGTGTACCCATAACGGGCAAGATAGACAGGATAGAACTATATGGCGATGGCTGCATAGTGGTAGACTACAAGACGGGCGACCCCGACCAATCGGCAGCGGCCAACCTGGCGCCACCCAATGAGAAAGCCCCGATGGGCGGCGACTACTGGCGCCAGATGGTGTTCTACAAGCTGCTGCTGGAGAACTATGAGGACCGCAGCTGGCTGGTGAAGAGCGGCATATTCGACTATGTGCAGCGCACGAAGAGCGGCGATCATAAACAATATGTGGTGCCCATGTTCAAACAGGATGAGGATATAGTGCGTGCGCAGCTAAAGGATGCCTATGGCCGCATCATGAACCATGAGTTCGACAGGGGCTGTGGCAAGGAGGAATGCCATTGGTGCAACTTCGCACGCAGGTATGAGCTCATACGCCGCGATGATGAGCCCGAGATGGATGATGAATAAGCGATAGAGGTACATACATCTATCCTGTTCGGCACACATTTTATGCACATGCCACGAAACCCGCTGTGGACGGGCCTTTCATTAACTCTTTGTTATCGCGGGGGTATTATTGAGAACTTGCCTCTATGGCATCGCTTACGGCCAATATCAGCCCGTAGGGCAATACCGGCGCATCTTCGCCGCCTGCTACATCGTACCTGCCCAGGGCGCTCCATACCATATAAAAACGCGGAAACCCCTTGATATTCACCTCGTAGTGCATACCGTTCTTCCGCAATTGCGGCACTATGACGGCTAGCATGGGTCTCTTATCGTGTATTATCTGTGCGGTAAAACTGACAGCCATGCCTCAAAAGTACTCTAATTACCGCCTGTTAAACTGCCCTCACAGATATTATTAAAATGAAAATTAGTATACAATACCAACTTTTTCAATGCTTTTTACGTCTTATTAATCAGCATGGCTTTCTGGAAGAGATCGTCCATAAGTTTAAAACCTACTAAACTTTTTATTTAAAAAATTAAAAACTAACTATCATGAACATTGGCGCGGCTATTAAATCGATAAGGAAGAAATTATCGATAACGCAGTATGAACTTGCCGAAAAATGTGAGCTGTCACAGACATCACTTTCGCAGATAGAGACCGGCATCAAACGCCCCAGTCAGCGTACTATCACGAAGGTGTGTACGGTACTCGACATTCCCGAATCCATTATCTACATAGTGGCCATGCAGGAGTCGGACGTTCCGGCAAGCAAGAGAGGAGTTTATGAGCTGGTGTACCCTTCCATCAAAAGCCTGGCGCTGCAGATGGTAAGCTCGGAGCACCTGGAGCTCGTAACGTCGAAAGACAACTGACACGAAGACAAATATCTTCATCCCACATCCCCATGAAAGATATGATACGATAGGTATATCCTCCCATCGTTAAAGAAGTAGACCAATTTCACTATGTCTGTGTGAGTGTTATCAAAGCTACCGTTTTCGGTAGCTTTTCTTTTTTGTGGCAATACCGCGTCGCATTTACCCTTTTACCACAAGGGGCACAAAGGGAATACACAATGAGCACAAAGAATTGTTGTGGATAAAGGACACAAGGCATGCATTTACGAGATCACCCCTATAGTACCGCTGCAAAAGTTGCAAGGCGATATTATGGGGGTGATGTGATCGAACTGGGTATCGGGCTGCTATTATCCCTGGTCCTTCATCTTTACCATGGTGAGGATGGTGGCTATGGCTACGGTCTCGCCTGTTTCGTCATACACATCTACCAGCCATTTCACTATGCCCTTGGCTATATCCTCGGGTGTTTTCTTTTCCTGCGCTATCTTTTCTTTTACCGTCAGACGCACGCCTATCGTCATGCCGGGGTATACGGGCTTGGTAAAGCGGCATTCGTCTATGCCATAGTTCAGCAGCACGGGGCCTTTTTTGGCATCTACAAAGAGGCCTGCGGCCTTTGATAGCACAAAGTAGCCATGCGCTACCCGGCCGGTGAAAATGGTACCCTCCAGCGAGGTAGCATCCATGTGGGCATAGAAGTTGTCGCCGCTCACATTGGCAAAGTTGGTGATGTCGGTCTCGCTCACGGTATGTTTGGCCGTGGTGAGCGTCTCACCTATCTGCAGGTCTTCGAAGTGCTTCTTGAAGGGGTGTACATCGGTCTCGTGCTGTTTACCGCCCTGCTGGTACACATTGGTGATGCGGCCTATGGTAGTGGGCGAGCCCTGTATGGCAGTGCGCTGCAGGTAGTGCATCACACCGCGCTTGCCACCCATCTCCTCGCCACCGCCTGCGCGGCCGGGGCCACCATGCACCAGTAGCGGCATAGGCGAGCCGTGACCTGTGCTTTCCTTGGCACAGTCGTTGTTCAGCACCAGTATGCGGCCATGCATGCTGGCAGCGCCCAGCACTATCTCGCGGGCTATATCGTCATCGGCGGTCACTACAGAGCATACCAGCGAGCCCATACCCATGCGGGCAAGGGTGATGGCATCGTCGGTAGTATCGTACGGTATGATAGTAGACACCGGGCCGAACGCCTCTATATTGTGGCAGTCGGTATTGGTGAAGGGATCTGTATTGAGGAATATGAGCGGCGGCAGGAAGGCGCCCTTTTCCTTGTCGGCACCCAGTACCTCGAAGTTGTCGGGGTTGCCTATCACTATGCTTTGTGTCCTTGCCAGTTGCTGCACCTTCTCGCGCACCTCGTTGCGCTGGCTGATGCCCGCCAGGGGGCCCATGCGCACTTCCTTAATAGATGGATCGCCCATTACGTTCGTCTGCAGGCGTTTGCCCAGGGCTATCTGCACATCCTCTACCCTGTCGGCAGGTACTATTATACGGCGTATGGCCGTACACTTCTGCCCGGCCTTGGTAGTGATCTCGCGTACCACTTCCTTTATGAATATGTCGAACTCGGGCATGCCGGGCTGTACATCCGTGCCCAGTATGCAGCAGTTGAGCGAGTCGGCCTCCATATTGAAGGGTACGGCCTCAGAGAGTATACGCGGATGCGACTTCAGCATACGGCCCGTAGATGCCGAGCCGGTGAAGGTGACCACATCCTGCGTTTCTATATTGTCCAGTATGCCACGGGCAGAGCCGCATATGAGCTGCAGCGAGCCCTCGGGCAGTATACCCGACCTGATGATCTCCCTGAACACGACCTCCGTAAGGTAGGATGTGAGGGTAGCGGGCTTTACTATGGCAGGTACACCGGCCAGCAGGTTCACCGCTATCTTCTCCAGCATACCCCATACCGGGAAGTTGAAAGCATTGATGTGTATGGCCACACCCTCGCGTGGCACCATTATGTGGTGACCTATAAAGGTATTGTTCTTCGAAAGTTTTGCGGCATCGCCATCTACATAGAAGCGCTCGTCGGGGAACTGGCGGCGCAGGCTGGCGTAGGTGAAGAGATTGCCGATACCGCCCTCTATATCCACCCAGGAGTCGGCGCGGGTGGCACCTGTATAGGCGCTGATGGTGTAGAAATATTCCTTGCGTTCCAGCAGGTGCATGGCCAGCGCCTTCAGCATAAGGCCGCGCTGCTGAAAGGTGAGCTTGCGCAGTGCAGGCCCGCCCACCTTGCGGGCATACTGCATCATGGCCCCGAAGTCCAGGCCCTGGCTGCCTGCGGTATATATGGCATCGCCGGTCACGGCATTGTATAGCGTTTCGCCCTCAGCGGCGCTGCTTACCCATTTGCCTTCGGCATAGTTCTCCAGTTTTGTCAGTGACATATCTCTCTGTTATTAAGGGTGGTAAAGTTAATGCGATAATGCATAATGCGGGTGTAGGCGAATAGTTAAAGGGGCAATTCGTTAAAAGGTCAAAAAGTTAAAAAGGGCCGGAGGAGGTGCCTTGAGGATATTTCAGTGACATTTGCCACCTTTACAGCCTGCGATGCAATACCTGTGGCAACATATAAGCAATATCATAGAAGCATATAAGGGCGATGTGCCGCTGACGCACTTCCTGAAGGCATATACCAAACAATACCCTATACTGGGCAGCCGCGACAGGCGTATGCTGGGCATGCTAGCCTATAGCTGGTACAGGTGCAGCAAGGGGCTTGTACGGGATGGTGATCCTACCTTCCAGCAGCGTATGCGCGAGTGCCTGGTGCTGTGCAATGCTTACACACCCCTATTCGACAAGATGTTCTCCCTGGTAGCGCCAATAGATGTGCCGGTGGGGTTCGATAAAGAGCTGCTTTTCCCGCACGACATACCACTATCGGAGGGAATAACAAGGGGTGAGTGGCTGGCAGCCATGCAGGTGCAGCCGCGGCTGTTCATCCGTATTCGCAGGGATAAGGACGGTATACTGGCGCTGCTGGATGGCAAGGATATCTCTTATGAGTTCATTACCCCTACCTGCCTAGCCCTGCCCAATGGCGCTGCCATAGACACCCTGCTGCCCGCAGAGAGCTATGTGGTGCAGGATGCATCGTCGCAGGCTACGGGAGCGTATATGAGGCCCATGGCGGGAGAGCGGTGGTACGACTGCTGCTCCGGCGCAGGTGGGAAATCGCTGCTGCTGCGCGATCTTTGCCCGGGTATAGACCTTACAGTATCGGACAAGCGCCGAAGTATACTCGACAACCTGGAGGCACGTTTCCGGCAATATGGCCTAAGGCAACCCACCGTAATTGTGGCCGATGCCGCTGACAGGCAGCAGGTAGATGCACTGGCAAAGGGCCACCCCTTCGATAATATACTGGCCGACGTACCCTGCTCTGGCAGCGGCACCTGGGCACGCACGCCTGAGCAGCTATACTACTTCGACCCAGCGGCCGTGGCCCGGTTCTCGCAGCTACAGCAGGCCATAGCCACCAATGTGGCGCGGTATGTGAAAAAAGGTGGGCGGCTGGTATACATCACCTGTTCGGTCTTCAGGCAGGAGAACGAAGATGTGGTAAAGGCCATTACCGGGGCCACACCGCTGCGTGTAGCAGAGATGCGCCTGATAAACGGCATAGCCACAGGCGCCGATAGTATGTTCGTAGCCGTACTGCAATAGCGGATATGCGACGGTCCTTGCTTATTTTTGAGAACAGCATATGCAGTTAAGCCTTCATCATATAGTTCCACACCACCTGCGCGAGCGGCTGGCCAACCAACCATCGGATGTATGGGGTAAGGAACTTGTGCTGCAGGGAGGCGCGGTATTCGTACAGGCGCCATCGGGCGCGGGTAAGACCACCCTGATGCACATACTCTACGGCCTGCGTACCGACCATGATGGCACACTACAGTGGGATGCCCTGCAGCCATCGAAGACAGATGATGCGACACTATCCCGCCTGCGGGCCACTGATGTTAGCATCGTCTTCCAGGACCTGCGGCTTTTCCCCGCCCTTACTGCATGGGAGAACATAGCGGTGAAGATGCACCTGGCCACTGCCGCCACTGAGCAGGATGTACTGCAATGGATGCAACGGCTAGGCATTTACCACAAAAAAGATGCACCGGCCGCTACCCTGTCTTATGGCGAGCAGCAGAGGGTAGCTATCGTAAGGGCGCTGGTACAGCCCTTCAAGTGGCTGCTGCTGGATGAGCCCTTCAGCCACCTGGACAGCGCCAACCGCCAGCAGGCAATAGCCCTTGTGGCCGATGTGGTACGCCAGCGCAATGCAGGCATGATACTGGCCGACCTGGATGAGAACAATTATTTTCCTTACCAACAAACACTGCGACTGTGACAGAGGCCGCAAAAAATATAATAGCCGGTACGCTGCAGCCAAATGGCCGCAGGCGGGTGGTAGCGGCGGCGGCGGTATTGTTCGTGGGTACTACGCTGCTGCTGCTGAGCATACTGGCCTGGACCGACCTGACGCATATGCTGGGCGGCAGGCAGGAGCAGCAGGGGCAAAGCAGCTATGTGGTGATAGGCAAGCAGGTAACAGAGCAGAGCATGGGCAGGGAGCCTGCATCATTTAGCGCACAGGAAATAAAGGACATAGCCCACGCGCCACAGGTACAGGACGTGGGCGCTATAGTGCCTGCGAGGTTCCCGGTATATGCAACCATAGGGGGCAGGCTGGCCATGGCCACAGACCTGCCCGTGGCCGCTGTGCCAGACAGGTTCATAGACAGCCTGCCCGACAGGTGGAACTGGCAGCCCGGCGACCGTGCCCTGCCGGTGATACTGTCCTCGCAGTTCCTGGATATCTATAATTATGTTTTTGCACCGGGGCAGAGGCTCCCGCAGCTCTCGCGCACATCGGTAAGGGCGGTGGCGCTACGGTTGCAGGCGGGACATGAGAACCCACTTGTGCTGTCGGCATATGTGGCCGGTTTCTCCGACCGTATCAATTCGCTGCTGGTGCCTATGTCGTTCATAGAGTATGGCAATGATGCGTTTGCCGGAGGCGGACAGAACACGACCTCGCAACTGATACTGAGGGTGAACGACCCATCGGACGGGGCATTCAACACATACCTGCAGCAGCACGGCTATACCACCGATCCGCAGAACCTGCGATGGAGCAGGATGCGCACTATAGTGCAGGCCGTGGCATCGGCCACAGGCGTGTTCGCACTGCTGCTTATGGGTATCAGCACACTGGTGTTCATGCTCTTTGCCGAGCTTACGGTGGCCCGTTCGCAGGCCTCGCTGGTGCTGCTGCGGCAACTGGGCTATAGTGCTGCTGTGCTACGCCGGGCCATACTGATGCGTTTTCTGCCTATGGCCGCCACGGCCATGGCTCTATCGGTGGTGGTGTGCTGCGGTATACAGGTGGGTATAGCTCACATAATAGGCGAGAGCGGCCTGCACCTGCCAATGGTGCCGGGCTGGCAATACTGGGCAGCCTTTGCTACAAGCTCTTTGCTATTGTGGCTACTGCTGGCAAGGGCCGTGCGTAGGGCTATACGTTAATGTGTACTTGTGTTGCTTGTGGAATTTTCGCTGTTCGGGTCTGTATCGGTAGATGTTTGCTCCGGGCCGGCAGTATCAGCAGGTACATCCATTCCACTCTCACCCGGATGGTCTGTAGCAGTATCCGGTTCATCGCTGGCTATACCGGCCTGGTAATAATCTCTCCTGAACCGCCTGATATAAAGCACATTGACGACCAGCCCTGCAATGATGAACCACTGCGCTATGGAGCTTATAGTGAGGCTGACAAAGAATTTCTGTATCACCGACAGCGGCACCAGTTGCGCATATTCTTCATAATATTCCCTGTTGGTGATGAGGAAAGGAAGCGCCACAGCATAGAACAATACGGTGAACACGATGTTGAAATAATGGAAGGGCAGCGTGTTGTTGTCGCCCGGCCAGAAATACTGCTTTATGGAAATAACAGCCGTTATGAAGACGGCCAGGTTCAGGAACGACACTATACCTGCCCGTAGCTGTATCTGGCCGTACAATATCAGTTGCGCACCATGGGCGCAATACGGCAACAGCACCATCAGCGCGGCAAATAACAGGAGGGTCTCAGCTTTTGCGGTTTTTTTTATTGGCATCGTGCCTTGCAAAATTATCGCATGCGATCCTCTTTCGCCCGGCGTTAGCAGATCATTAGCGAACCGTTAGCGTATCGCGAACATCTTTCATTTCTAAGCATCAGTCTTTCAGCGCCTTCTCCCATTTGCACATGGCTACTGTGGCCACGCTATTGCCTACTACATTGGTGGCAGAGCGGCCCATATCCAGCAGTGGGTCTATGCCCAGCAGCAGGGCCAGCCCGGCCTCGGGTATCTTGAAGGTGGCCAGTGTACCTGCTATCACCACCAGCGATGCGCGGGGTACACCTGCTATGCCCTTGCTCGTTATCATCAGCACCAGCAACATGCTCAGCTGCGTACCTACATCCAGGTGTATGCCATAGCACTGCGCTATGAAGATGGAAGCAAAGGACATATACATCATAGAGCCATCGAGGTTGAAGGAATAACCGAGCGGCAGCACGAAACTCACTATCTTATTGTCGCAGCCAAAGCGCTCCAGCTCCAGCATCAGGCGGGGGAAGGCCGCCTCGCTGCTGCTGGTAGAAAAAGCCACCAGCACGGGGTCCTTTATATGGCCCAGCAGCTTGCCGGTGCGCCTGCCTACCACCAGCCAGCACGCACCCAGCAATATGGTGAGCAGCAGGAAGAGGCCCAGGTAGAACTCGCCTATGAAGAGCGAATAGGTACTGAGGATGCCCAGTCCCTGCCGCCCTATAACGGCGGCCATAGCGCCCAGCACGGCAAAGGGCGCGAAGTTCATGATGTAGGCCGTCATCTTGAGGATGATATGCGAGAGGGAATCGAGCACAGTGACCACTATAGCGCCCTTCTCGCCTATGGCGGCCGTAGCTATACCAAAGAATATGGAGAACACCACTACCTGCAGTATCTCGTTCTTTGCCATGGCATCTATGACGCTGGTGGGGAAGATGTGGCTTATGAAATCCTTCAGTGTAAGGGCCGCATGTGCTACCACACCCTCCGTGGCGTCGGGCAGGGGCAGGTGCATGGTGGTGCCGGGTGCAAAGAAGTTGACCAGCAGCATACCCAGCAGCAGGCTCACAAAGGCAAAGAATATGAACCACAACAGTGTTTTGCCACCTATACGCCCTACCGATGCTATGCTGCCCTGTTTGGCCACGCCTACCACCAATGTGCTGAACACCAGCGGCGCAATGATCATCTTCACCATACGGAGGAAGATGTCGGCCAGCAGCGAGAAGGGCTGCAGTACACTCTCCTTCGTTTCGGCGGGGCTGCCATCCAGGTAGTTGTTCAGCAGGGCGCCTATGCCTATGCCTGCCACCATGGCCAGCAGTATATACAGGGTGATACGGTTCTTGCGGGGAGGAGTATGCGCTATCTCTGCCATATTATGTCGTTAAGCGGTATCTGTACCGCACAAGATACGCCAATAGTGTCTAATTGGTCATTCGCCTCGTTCGGGCCGTGTCCATATGTCCCAGCTTGCCTCGGCCTGCAGTACCAGCATCTCGAAGCCGTTCTTGGTCACTGCGCCCCTTTCCCTGCCATTGGCCAGGAATTGCGTCTCTTCGGGGTTGTAGATGAGGTCGTACAGCAGGTGCTGGTCGCCTATGCTATCGTAGGGTATGGGTGGTGCAGCGGCCACATCGGGGTACATGCCCAGCGGTGTGGTATTGATGATGAGCTTATGGGCATCTATGATGGCCGGTGTGAGGGTGGTATACCCTATGGTCTGCCGCGAGCCATCGCGCGATACCACACTGTATGGTATGCCCAACTGCGTGAGCACATAGCGCACCGCCTTCGATGCGCCGCCATTGCCCAGTATCAGCGCCATATTATGCTGCGGCCGCAGCAGGGGTATCAGGCTTTGCTCAAAGCCTGTGACATCGGTATTGTAGCCCTTCCTGTAGCCATCCTTTATAGATATGCAGTTGCACGCCCCGGTCACGGCCACCATCTCGTCTATCTCGTGCAGGTGCGGCAGCACACTCTCCTTGTAAGGGATAGTGACATTGAGGCCGCTTATATGCGGATGCGCAGCCAGCAGGCCGGGCAGCTCTGCTATATCGGCAATGGGGTATGCCTCGTACAGGCAGGCAATTTGCATTTCGGCGAATTTTTTCCGGAAATACGCAGGAGAAAAAGAGTGCGAAAGCGGGTATCCTATCAGGCCGTAGTGCAAAATATCGTCTGTTGTGGTGTTGCCATGTCACCGCATTGTACGGTAGCCCCACAAATGTGAGAGATCCGCATTAAAAACGAACAGAGGCGGTCTGTATGTATTCCACAGGCATTTAACATAGCAGCTATTCGGGCATGTTGTGCATTTGTTATTTTTGATGCATGGAGCTCATCAAAAAACTGCGACTGGATACCACCGAACCCCTTTGGATAGTAGATGCGCCCACCGATGTGGACAGCATACTGCCCAGTGTGGCGCTATCTGCACGGCCCGGCAGAACAAAGCCAGTAAAGCAACTGATGCTCTTTGCCCGCGACAGCGCCCACTTATGCGCGCAGCTACCTGTACTGGCGCCCTACATAGGCCATGATACCCTCTTCTGGATATGCTACCCTAAGCAGACGGGCTCCATGGCTTCGGACCTGATAAAGATGGCCGCATGGGAGGCGGTGTTCGCCGCGGGATACAGGGGGCAAACATCGGTATCGGTGAACGATGACTGGACGGGTATGCGCTTTACGAATGCGCCCCGCAAAAAGCCCTCGCAGGCAGGGCTGCCGCCAGAGGAGCGAAAGGTGGAGGGCATAGACTTTGTACGCCGCACTGTGCAGCTACCTGCTGATGCACTGGCCGTGCTATCGCAGCACAAAGGTGTGGTAGCGGCGTTCGAAGCGATGTCGTTCAGTCATAAGAAAGAATATGTGATGGCCATAACCGAGGCCAAAAAGCCCGAGACCCGCGCAAGCCGTATAGAAAAAATGGTGCCCATGATACAGAAGATAATGGCGGAAAAGGAATTGAAACAAAAAGCGAGGACAAAGCGCTGATCAGCGCGATAGTACGAAGGCGCCCTGCTCTGCCACTGCATGCATGGCTATGCCGCAGGCATTGCACTCATTGCCCAACTGGGCCAGTTGCCTCCGCGAGAAACGGTTGGTGACCACAATGACCGATGGCGAGAAAACCTGCGATAGTTTTTTCACGTCCGTAAGCGAGGGGTCGTTCAGTACCAGGTAATCTACAGGGAAGGAGCCATTGATAGCGGGTGGCTCATCCAGTATCAGCAGGGTCTTGCCACCTATGCAGCACACTTCCTTTTTACCCGATGCACGCTCTTCCCATGCGTTCCACCCGGTATGGGCGGCATCGGTGGTATAGGTCACATCGGGCAGGCGGGCAGTATCGGCGCCTATCACCGAATAGCTTTCGCCCTCGGCCACCTCGGCATGAAAGGCACGGGGCATATTATACACCACCAGCCTTCGCTGGTGCAGGGTGTCCCACTGGCGTATACACAGACTGGCCATGAGCAGGCATGCAGCGCCTACAGATGCGAACAGGGCAGGCTTGTAACGGCGCAGCAGGAAGTAGGCCATATCGGCAACGGCGCTGTAGAGGATGATGGTCTCTATGGCAGAGAGCGAAATGTGGCGGAAGGACAACGGCCCTATGTTCTGCATGGCCGATACCGCCGCGCTGAAGATATCGGTAAGGTGCTGTATGACGATGGCTATAGAGCCCGATATGGCAGGTATGCCGCTGAATGCCAGCATCACCATACCCTGCATGAGCACTATGCTCATGAAGAGGTAGGCCGCGGCATTGGCCACTATGAACATGACGGGGAACGAATGGAAGTAGTAGATGACCAGGGGCGCTATGAGGATCTCTGCCGCTATGCTCATGGCTATGACGTTCCACAGCTTGGCAGGCAGCGAATAGATGCGCCGGGTGAGGAACCGTACCGCACCCTTGCCCACGCCGGGCGATGCCCGTACCGGCGCCCATGCATGCACATGGCGATAGAACAGTATGATGGACAGCACCGCGCAGAACGACAACTGGAAACCTATGGACAGCAGCCATGCGGGCTCTGCACACAGCAGCACGAAGGCCGTGGCAAAAAGCTCGTTCAGGTTGTTGCTGCCACGCCTGATGATGATGCCAAAGGACAACAGCGAGAACATGGCCGCCGCACGCACGGCCGATGGCTGCGCCCCTGCCGCCAGCACATAGAACCATACTATGGGCATGGCCACCGCATACTTTATCCATGTATAGCGCTTGTGCTTCAGCCAGCCCAGCAGGGTAGAAATGACTATGAAGAACACAGCCACATTGCCGCCCGATATGGCTATGATATGTACTATGCCTGTTTCGGCATAGGCATGCTGCAGGTCTTTGTCCAGGTTCACCTCGTCGCCCATCAGCATGGCCTGCAGCAGGCCGCGGGCCTTGTGCGTGCCCAGGTACCTGTCCAGCTGGGCCATACACCAGTCGTGCATCCTTTCTGTGGCGGCGGCCATTTTTTTATTGTTGGCAGCGTAGAGGCGCACCTCGGCAGGGGTACACCATTGCGTATGCCGTATGTTGTTTCGTGCGCAGTAGGCAGCATAGCTGAACTCGAACGGGTTGCCCGCATCCTTTATCGGTTCCCATCTGCCCGGCAGCAGCAGCGTATCGCCCTTGTGCAGCATAAGGGGCACATCGGTCTTGCGTACATATACAAAGGCATTGCCGGCCACATTGGTCACTTTCTGCGGATCTATAGACGCTATGATGCGCACGGTGAGCTTCCAGGTGTTCTCCTTCTCCTGCGGGGCAGCGCTGACGAAGGCCATGTAGGTATCCGAAGGCCGTATGTCGCGCCCGAACCAGTTGTAGCGGCTGCGCACATCGTTATACCCCGAAATGGATATGCCTGCGGCAAAGAGCGCGATATGTGCCAGCAGGAATGTACCCTGTGTTCTACTGACACCAAGGCACACCATGTATACCAGGGTGATGCCCATTGCCACCCATGCAAAGAGCGGCACCTGCCATTCGGCCATCAGCGGGCTATAGTAGTAGAGTATGCCCAGCGCGAACGGGGCAAGGATGCGAAAGAAGGGAGCCGCCTCCCAGAAGTAGGCTTTATTGACAGGCCATCGGTCCATGCAGGTAGTACCGGTTGATAATGTAAATATAAATAATATTTTACATTTTTATCGCATTAAAAATATATTGAAATTTCTATGAATGCCACTGTTTTGTTCACATATGGTTCGCAGTGGCAATGTAAGGGTATATGAACGCAGAAGATCTGGTATTTATACTAAACTTTGAAAGAGGACCATACTGAACTTTGTACATCTTCTCTTGCGAAAAAAAGCATTGGAAGTATACCCACCCTATAATGAACGAGCGACAGATACCGGATCGCTCGTTCGTTTTTTTATGATCAGTAACTCACGAACCGGCCTGTATACGTTGCCGATCCAGATGCAATGTAGTGGTACAGGTATACCCCGGCCGGAAAGTTGTCCTTTATCCGTGCAGTAGCAACTGCATATTCCTTTATCAGCCGGCCTGCCATATCATATACCTGCAATGTACCGCCTGTGTTTGCCGCAGGCAGCAGGAATGTGATATCGCCATTGCCCGATGCGGCCACTGAGATACCGGGGGCGGCATTGCCCATACTGCCTACAACGGTAGGAACGGGGCCTACATGTATGGTATCGGTACGGGTGGCGCTCATGCACTCGTTCGATACCGTGAGCGATACCGTATATATACCTGCTGCGGTATAGCCATGCGATGGTGAGGGCGATGTGGATGTGCCACCATCGCCAAAGTTCCACGAATAGCTATCGGCCCGCTGCGAGGTATTGGTGAAAGAGAACGTCATGCTGCCCGTCCATGTATGCGCATAACCTGCGTATGGATAGTGGCCTGTGCCCTGCCACTGCGAGATGCTGTCCAGCACTACCCTATCTGCCACGCGCTGCAAATTTGCAGCTACAGCCGCCGTGAGCCCACCCAAGTAAGTACACCCCTGCGCACTACGGTGGAATATGGAAGTATAGAACACACATGCCTGCAGGTAAGAACCTGCTATGGACGGGTGTGACTCATCGGCCTGGTAGAGGTCTATGGCGGGGAAGCTGTCTATCACCATCTTCCATGCTGCGCCCATAGGGGCGATGGATGCATGGTTGTCCTGCGCCATTTGCATATAGCTTTCGCGCAGCCTGTTCTGCATACCTATATAGGTACATACCACGGGATAGGATGGGCAGTTCATGGCATCGCCGTTCTTGCGGCCCCACGTCTGCATGAACATGGTCTCTATGCAAGAGTCCTGCTCGTTGATGGCGCTATCGAGCCAGCGGGCGTAGGGGTACACATCGGTAGCCACCTGTGCCGGCGGAAAGGAGGGCATCTGGCTTTGTTCCTGCAGCACTATGATGTCCCATGGCTGCGAAGAAATACCAGAAAGCGATGCGGCGAGGGTAGTATGCTGCTGAAAGGTATAGCCACCCGGCGCCGACATGGCATAGGTGAGGGTATCGCCCATGGCCGTAGCGAAGCTACTGAGCATATCGGGCATACTGTTGGTATAGGTATAGCTGTTGCCTATGAAGAAGACCTTGCGCTTGGTGGCAAAGGTGTGGCCATGAAGAACTATGGCCGCCAGCAAAAAGAGTAATTTGCCCGTGCGGGCCGAAGGGAGTTTATAAGTGATCATGACGCAAAGGTAGCCTATTCCTCACGTTCGGCCTTGGCCTTCCACTCGGCGGCCTTGGCGGGGTTGCGTTCGGTACCCGTACCGAATTCGTAGAAGGTGGCCAGCATGCCCATGGCATCCTTGTCGCCCTTCATAGCGGCCTTTTGTATCCAGGTAAAGGCTTTCACATCATTGCGCTTTATATCGCCCAGGCCCTTGTAGTAGATGAAACCCACCCAGAAACAGCCACCGGGATTGCCCCGCTCTGCCGAGCGCATGGCCCAGTCCAGCCCGGTGCGGTAGTCGTTGCCGCTGGCATTGGGCATATTGACGTATATGTTGGCTATCACCGACATCATCTCATCATCATTGGTCTTTATGGCCGTTTTTATGAACCATTCCAGCAGGCGTGCTTTCTGCTCTGCGTTCAGGTCGCCCGAGTTGTAGAGCGTCAGCAGGTTGTTGGTAGAGAAGTTGCGGCGCACACCTGTATAGCCGCCTGTCTCACGGTCGCGTATCAGGTATTCCATGCCCTTGCCGGCATCTTTGGCCACGCCTACGCCTATGATGTAGAAGCCACCCATATAGAAGGCGGCATCCGGCATATCCTTATCGGCCATTTTGCGCATCCATGCGGCCACGGCGGTCTTGTTCACCCCGCTACATTCGTCCTTCATCACCGTTACGCCCACTGGTTTTATAGACATGGTATCGCCCGCATCGGCGGCCCGCATGTACCAGTCTATGGCCTTGCGGCAGTCGTTGCCCATATCGGCCTGCGCATAGTAATCGCCCAGGTAGCGCATGGCATCTACCTCGCCCGCCTCTGCCGCCTGTATGAACCAGTTGTAACCTGCGGTATGATCGGCAGGTACGCCATCGCCCTCCATGTAGCAGAAACCCAGCGCTATCATGGCATCGGCATCGCCCTTGCCTGCGGCTATCTTGTACCACTTTATGGCTTCGGCCATATTGGCCGGCACCCCATCGCCCGATTCGTACATCTCGCCCAGCTCGTAGGCTGCATCGGCGCTGCCCTTCAGGGCGGCCTTCTTGTACCAGCCCAGTGTTTTGACGGGGTCTTTCTTTATGCCCGTACCGCCCTCGTCATATATATCGGCCAGCAGCAGCATGGCGTCGGTATTGTCTTTGGCAGCGGCCTTCGTCAGCCATTGGCTGGCCGTGGTATAGTTCTTGGGTACACCCATGCCATAGTAATAGTAGCAGCCCACGTTGTACATGGCCGTTACATCACCCTTGGCGGCCTTGGCCCTTTCGGCAGTTACCTGTTTGGCATTGGGCGCCGAGGGGCGCTCTACCTGC
This sequence comes from Nemorincola caseinilytica, assembly GCF_039540515.1. Taxonomy (NCBI): domain Bacteria; kingdom Pseudomonadati; phylum Bacteroidota; class Chitinophagia; order Chitinophagales; family Chitinophagaceae; genus Nemorincola; species Nemorincola caseinilytica. The sequence continues at coordinate 88,053 of NZ_BAABFA010000007.1, forward strand.
GCGTAACTGTTGAAACCTATCGTTGCTAAAAGACAAATACCTATAAGAGACCTCATGATGGTAAAAATATAAAAGATCAGGCAAGCTTGCGGCGGCGCATGATGAACCAGAGCGCAGCATATGCCACAAGCCCCAGTATGGTCAGTAATGTTCCCTTGCCCAGGTAACGCAGGGAATATGTCATTTCTATGGTGTGTGTACCGGGCGCCAGCGATACACCCGTCATACCTGCGAACACTATATCCTTTTCCCTGGGTTTGCCGTCCACGCTCAGGTGCCAGCCCTCATCGTAAGGTACGGTGAGGTAGAGCATCTTGGCTGCGCCTACCGTTACCTTGCCGGTGATGCGGGTATCCTCTACTTTGGCATCTGCCATGCTGTCGTGGCCCAGCTCGTCCACATACTGCTTGTATATATCCAGGTTGAAGGCCATGGCAGGTATGGTATCGGCCAGGCGGAACTCCTGCATGCCCTGTACCGATGCCACCTTATCATCGGCCACCACACATGCGCGCAGCGATACGAAGTCCTTCTGCGTGGTAGAGAGGGTATTGAACGCGCTCTCCTTTATGTACCTGCTGTAGGCGTAGCCGAAGGGCAGCAGGTATTTGCTGCGGAACAGCCGCACATCGCCAAAAGTGCCTATGCTGTCGGCGGTAACGCGCCATATGGGCATGGCAAAACCTTTGTCCATCATATAGCGTACCCGGTTCTGCGACTCCAGTATGGGCCGGCCGGCAAGGCCGCGCGCCCAGCGGGAGTCCTGCTCGTTGTTCTTGTCCGATACGCCCATCAGTTGCAGGTAGCGTATATAATATAGCTGGTTGAAGGGGTTGTAGCCACTGGTGCCGTGGTAGTTCTGTGCCATACCATCGTTCAGCGAGTAGTGTATGGCGGGCGAGGAGCCATATGCCTTATCTACACGGTAAAAGGAATGATCTACTTTATTGATGGCATCGAGCGCGTCTATGGTATGATCGTTATAGCCCTTTTTCTGCGTCAGCTCTTCGGCGGTCACGGGGTCGCGGTCGTTCACCGATATAGAAGAGAAATAAATGACCTCGAACGCCAGTGCGGCCAGCAGCACATAGCGCAGGTATACCGGGCTGCCCTGCCTGCCTATGAAGAACAGCAGCGCACCATATACCAGCAGCATGAAGCATACGAAGGTGAGCAGGGCAGAGTTGATGAACTCGCCCTCTGGAAAGTAAGGATAGTTGAGCAGCAGGAACAGCACACCCAACGTAATGCCCAGGGTAAGCAGACTCACCCGCTGGTGACGGATGATGAGATCGAGCGCTACAAGGGCGTAATACATGAAAAAACCTGCTACTACTATAGAGTAGGCCCGGTAATAGTCGCCGGTAAAGAGCCAGAACGAATAGCGGAAGTAGGGGAAGAACACCGGTATGAGCCATATGAGCAGGAAAACGACGAAGAACAGGCGCTTCTTTTTCTCCAGCAGCGGGAATACCTGCGGCATCAGCAGCAGGCAGGGCAGGCCGCAGTAAAAGAGCGGGGCCTCTAATGTATTCTGCCAGCCCTTGTAACTACCGGCAGCGCCCAGCAGGTCGGTACAGAAGAGGCGCATAACGGCAGTGCCAAGCTGGAATTTATCTACCGCCTGGAACATGGGTACCGATGAGAGCGCCGATGCATAAGAGGTATTGCCGCTGCCACGGGGGCTTTCCAGCAGTTGCACTATGTTCTCCAGCAGCATGAAACCGCCAAGCAGCATACCTATGGCACCAAAACCTATCATCTGCACGAAGAGCACGGTGCCTGAGCGGAAGGTGTAGGTGCCCAACTGGTACATGCGCAGTATGGCATAACCTGCCAGGAAGAGGCCATAAACAAAGAGGTTGAACGGCTGCGATATGGCCAGCAGGAATATAGCTATGGGAAACAGCAGCCATTTGCCTTTGGATAGCAACTGCTCGAAGGCCAGCAGCAGCAGGGCCAGGTTGAAGGCCTCGAACGAGAAGAGCGCCCATGTGCCACCCATCACCATAAAGCCGCAGAAAGCGAAACATATGCTGCCTATGATGCAGGTATAGGCAGTGAAACCCACCGTGCGGAGGTAGTAGTAGAACACCCAGCCGCCCAGCACCACCTTGGCGAACTCTTTGAATATAGTAGCATATATAAGGTTCTTGGCCCCGGCCAGGTACATGAATATCTCGAAGGGGTCGCGCAGGCTGAAGGGATACATGCTCTGCCCCATAGCCCTGTTGAACGACCAGGAGGGTATCCCGTTCTGCGCGGCTACAGAGTATATGGTAGGATAGGTATAGTTATAGGTATCGCTGCCTATGTCTTTGAAAAAGAACACATGCTCCAGCGACAGGTAGTGGCGGTATACTATGAAGGCAATGACCGCCAGCAGGCCCAGCGCCACAAAAGCGGCCTTCTTGCCCAAGGTATCGAAAAGGTCGGCCACGGGGGTGGAATGCACATTAAAAGTTACCTTTGCCGCAGGCGTTTCCTGTATAGGGGGCGCCGGTTTGGCGGGGACATTTTGCTTTTTCTTGGCCGACACAGTAAATTTTTTATTATGATACTGCCAAAGTACAAAGAAGGCATCGATCTGACAACATACGCATGTAAAGGGTGCGTTATTTGTGTACCCGTCTGGCCATATTATGTCAAAAGACAGTATCTTGAGACCGATCTGAAGAAATGACCGAAAAAGAGCATATAAACCTGCAGGGAAGGCTGAGGCTAAAGATATTGGGGCTGCACCATGGTGCGGGCTCGGGGCATATAGGCTGCTCGCTCAGCTGCATAGATATAATGATAAGTGTGCTGAAGTACAAGGGCGCCGAGGATAGCTTCATATTGTCCAAAGGTCATGCGGCCACGGCCCTCTACACCATACTGAACGAGACCGGTGGCATACCCGACGACGCCATGGACTCTTTTTACAAGAACGATACCACCCTGCCCGCACACCCGGCGCCGGGCAAATACGATGCCATACCATTTGCCACCGGCTCGCTGGGCCATGGCCTGCCTATAGCCACCGGCATAGCCAAGGCCAACAAGCTGAAGAAAAGCAAGGGCACCAGCTATGTGCTGATGAGCGATGGCGAGACAAATGAGGGCACTACCTGGGAGGCGGCACACTTTGCCGTGGCCAACCGGCTGGACAACCTGCTGGTGCTGGTAGACAAGAACGGCCTGCAGGGCTTCGGCAGTACCAAAGACATACTGGGCGATACGGCATCGGGCAAGATATGGGAGACCATGGGCTTCGATGTGCGCGAGGCCGATGGGCATGATATAGGTGCGCTGCTGGCAGCCAAGAACGAGCTGCTGGCCCTGAAGAATGGCCGCCCCAAGCTGGTGATAGCCAATACCGTAAAAGGCAAGGGCGTACCCTATATGGAGAACAAAATGGAATGGCACTACCTGCCCATGAACGAACAACTATACACAGAGGCAATAGAGCGGATAAAGCTGGACTACCGGCTTTGACCCAAAGCAGCGCGATAAATGAGAAAACACTTTTCTACATATATAGAGCAGGTGGCCACGGCCAATGAGGATATCATCTTCATTACCGGCGACCTGGGCTACAATGCCCTGGAGAACCTGGCCGCCAAAATGGGCGACAGGTTCATAAATGCAGGCGTGGCCGAACAGAACATGATAGGCATGGCTGCAGGCATGGCCTACAAGGGGTACAGGGTCATCTGCTACAGCATAGCGCCCTTTGTGGTATACCGCTGCCTGGAGCAGGTGCGCAATGATGTGTGCTTTCATAACCTGCCGGTATACATAGTAGGCAATGGCGGCGGCTATGGCTACGGCATCATGGGATCGTCGCACCACTGCATAGAGGATATAGCCTGCCTGAGCGGCCTGCCCAATATGCGCTGCTATGTGCCCGCCTTTGTAGAAGATATGAACGCATGTATGGATGAGATGTTCGCCCGGAGGGGGCCTGCCTACCTGCGGCTGGGCCTGGGCAAACCCCTACCTGCCGGTATGACACTCACCGACTATGGCGCTGCCCCGGCAAAGCTGCAGGGCGCGGGCCTTACTATAATAGCGCAAAGCCCGGTGGCCGGTAATGTGGCCGCTGCGCTGGCCGCCTCGGGAGCGGCTGCCAATGTGGACCTCTTCATAGTGAACCGCATGCCACTCACCGAGCTGCCTGCAGATATGCGCGACAGCATAACGTACAGCCGCAATGTGCTGACCATAGAAGAGCACATAGCCACAGGCGGCCTGGGCCAGGCAGTATCGGCGGCGCTGCACAGGGCAGCATTGCCCGTGAACCGCCTTACCAGCCTTTGTGCCGAGGGCTATCCCTGCGGGCTGTATGGCAGCCAGGCCTATCACCAGCAGCAGAGCGGGCTGGGCGAGGATAATATTTTACGAATAATAAATAGTTATTTTGGGGCCTGATGACAGTCGACGAACAGTTGCAGCAGAAGCTGCGTAAGCTGGAAGGGCCCATATTCGTGTTCGGGGCAAGTGGGTTCATCGGGGCCAACCTGATGCACGACCTGATGGCCGTGCGTACGGACTGTTACGCCATAACCCACGATGCCAACAGCGCATGGCGGCTGAAGCTGCTGGATGTGCCGCACAGCAACATAGTGCATTGCGACATCACATCGGCCACGTCGGTAAAGGGCATATTCGAGAAGTACCAGCCAAAGACGGTCTTCAACCTGGCGGCCTATGGCGCCTACAGCAAGCAGAGCAAGACCCAGCTTATATACGAGACCAATGTGAACGGTACGGTGAACATACTGGACTGTTGCGCAGGTATAGCTGCTTACATACACGCAGGCAGCAGCTCGGAGTACGGAACCAACTCTGCCGCCCCCGGCGAGGACGATGCGCTGGAGCCCAACAGCCATTACTCGGCATCGAAGGTATCTGCGGCATACATCATACGCTACTATGCACGGTACAAGAACGTGAACGCGCTGAACCTGCGCCTGTACTCGGTATACGGCTACTGGGAAGAACCCGACAGGCTGATGCCCGTGATGCTGGAACGCGCGCGCGAGGGCAAATACCCTAACCTGGTAGAGAAAGAGATAAGCAGGGATTTCGTATTCGTTACAGATGCGGTAGAGGCATTCGTAGATGCCGCGCTGAATGTGAACGCAAGGATCAACGGCCGCTCCTATAATATATGCACCGGCAAAAAGACCACACTAGGCGACCTGGTGGATATGGTGCGTACGGAGTTCGGCATAAGTGCCGAGCCGCAGTGGGGCAATATGCAGAACCGCAACTGGGACCTGAAGGACTGGTATGGCAACCCCGCCAATACCAACCGCGACCTGGGGTGGACCGCAAAGACATCGCTGCGCGATGGGCTGCACAGGACCATGCAGTGGCACAAGACCATAGGCTATACCGACAGGATAATACCCGCCTTCAGCAACCCGAGGCTGAATGCGAAGATCACTTCTATAATAGCATGCTATAAAGATGCACAGGCCATACCTATAATGTATGAGCGCCTGGTAAAGATGCACAACGAGAGCAAGACACGCTACGAGATAATATTCGTGAACGACTGCTCGCCCGATAACTCGGAAGAGGTGATAGCTGCCATAGCTGCCAAGGATAACAATGTGATAGGCATTACCCACTCGCGCAACTTCGGGTCGCAATCGGCATTCCTGAGCGGGATGGAAGTAGCCAGCGGCGATGCTGTAGTGCTGATGGATGGCGACCTGCAAGACCCGCCCGAGCTGATACCGGAGTTCTACAAGAAATGGGCGGAAGGCTATGATGTGGTATACGGCAAGCGTGTGAAACGCGAGATGTCCTTCTTCATGAACATGGTGTACAAGGGCTTTTACAGGTTGTTCAGTAAGCTGTCTTACATAAAGATACCTGTAGATGCCGGCGACTTCTCCATGATGGACAAGAAGGTGGTGCGCGAGCTGAACGCCATGCCCGAAAAGGAAGTGTTCCTGCGCGGCCTGCGTGCCTGGGTGGGCTTCAAGCAGATAGGCGTGGACTATGTGCGGCCCGAGCGTATGTTCGGCGTCAGTACCAACAACTGGCGGCGCAATATAGGCTGGGCCCGCAAGGCCATATTCTCTTTCAGCTTTGTGCCGCTGGAGATGCTCAGTTATTTCGGGTTCATACTCACCGGCTTTTCTTTCCTGGCCATGATAGGGCAGGTGATTGCCAAGCTCATGTATCCCGAAACGCCGCATGGCCTCACCACTATCATAGTGCTGGTGCTGTTCTTTGGCGGGGTGCAGCTGCTGGCCATATCCATACTGGGCGAATACCTGTCCAAGATATTCGAAGAGAGCAAGGGCAGGCCAAAATTCATACGCCGCTCGGTGATATACCGCGGCAAGCCCCTGCACAGCGCGCAGGAGATAGAGAATTTCAAAAAAGACAATACCAGAAGCTCATGAGCACTAGTTTAAAGAAGAATGTGGACGTATTCAATGCGGACGTGGCGAGCAACCAGGGGTATATGTATACCACCGAGGCCAAGCTGTCGTCGAAGCTTGCCAACAAGCGCATGACAGAGGCCACGCTGGAGATGATAGATAAGAATGCCGTGACCATAATAGACATAGGCGCAGGCGATGGCACCTATAGCAACGATATATACCAGGCCAGGCCACAGTCGAAGATAACAGGTTTCGACCCCGCGGCCACGGCCATAAAGATGGCCGCACAGAAGTACCCGCATATAGAGTTCTCTGTAGGCAACCTGCTGGATGCGAGTACATTTCCCGACAAGAAATATGATGTGGGTGTGATAAGGGGTGTACTGCACCACCTGAACGATCCGCTGCTGGCCATAAAGAACTCGGGCCTGCTTTCGGACAGTGTCATCATCATAGAGCCTAACGGCAACAACCCCATACTGAAGCAGATAGAGAAACGATCGGCCTACCACATAGAGCACGAGGAGCGCTCCTTCAGCAGCGACCAGCTTACGCAGTGGTGCGAGGAGGCGGGTTTCAGGGTAGAGCGGCTGGACTATATAGGTTTCGTGCCTTTCTTCTTCCCTACCCTGCTTACGCGTATCATCTATTTCTTTCAGCCATTGATGGAGAAGATACACCCTCTGAAAAAGTACTTCGGCGCGCAGATAGTGATACTATGCCGCAAAAAATAATAAACTTCTAATACCGTGGATGCCGTGGCAAAGAAATACCGTTACATCACCAAAGAGTGCCTGTTCTGCAATAGTACGAACGAGGCCGACCACCCCATTGTATACCAGAAGAACTTCCGCGATGAGGACCTGGATGCGGGTGTGTTCTCTGCCCGCCGCACGGCCGATCATTTTCATTACGATATGGTACGGTGCAGCAAAACAGGCCTGCTCTTCTCTCGCCATATACTGGACGATGAGGCGCTGAACGAACTGTACAAGGGCAGTGTGGTGACATTCGGCGAGCAAACGGAATTCATAAAGCGCGACTACTGGCGGCCCATAGCTGATAAGGTAGGCGGCTGGCAGCGCAAACGCGCGCTGGATATAGGCTGCAGCAACGGCTTCTTCATGGAAGTGCTGAAAGACAACGGCTATGAAGAGGTGCATGGTGTAGAGCCCGGCACGGAGCCCAAGGCCATAGCCCGTGCCGATATTCGCGATAACATATATACCGGCTTCTATGGCCCCGGCCTCTACCCCGAGAACCACTTCGATCTCATAACCTGCTTCCAGACGCTGGACCACCTGAGCGACCCACTGGGTATGCTACGCAATATGCTGTACAACACAAAGCCCGGCGGCCATGTGTACATGATAATGCACAACACCAATGCACTGCAGGCAAAGATATTCGGCGAGAGGTCGCCGATAATAGATGTAGAGCACATATACCTTTTCAATAAGGAGAATCTTTCGGAGCTTTGCAGAAAGGCAGGCTTCAAGGTGACCTCGGTATTCGATGTGAAGAACGGCTACCCCATGAGCTACTGGGTACGCATGTCGCCCCTGCCTATGAAGAAGATGTGGGTAGGCACCCTGAAAGTGCTGGGCATGTACGAGAAGATGCTGGACATAAATGCCGGCAATATGGGCATCATACTGGAGAAAGTATAATGCCGTACTTCGCAGACAAACATTAGCAGACCAAGAAAAAACCAAGGCAATGAGGAAACAGAGTATATGGCAGCAGGTGCTTACTTATTTCTACCTGCGCAAGCGCGACCCCAACGACCCTAAGAACATAGACCTGAAGTTCATGCACGGTATGAACAGGATATCGCTGTTCATGTTCCTCATCGCCGTTATTATTATGATAGTGCGCCTGTTCAGGTAGGCCCTTCTATTTCTTCAGCAGTTTTATCAGTTTCTGTACACGCAGCTGTGGAAGGATGGTCTTAGGTGGGTCTCCTGGCCGAGCCCGGAGCGCTGGCAGGGACCCGCCGCACATTTTGGGCTACTCGCCAAAATAGATCTGCTATATTTCTGTCTTAGACCGGTCTCCTAGCCAAGCCCGGAGCGCTGGCAGGGACCCGCCACTCGTACTGATCGCTTAAACCCATAGATCCCTTATATTTATGGAATGTCGGTAAATAATCCGCATATATTCGATACAGGCATCTATTTCATTACGTTTACTGCCAGTAAATGGATCCCGCTATTTTCGGAGATAGGCTGCTATGACCTGGTCTATAAATGGTTCGATGTACTTAAAAGTAAAGGGCATAGTATACTGGGTTATGTTATAATGCCCAATCACGTTCATGTGCTTATTGGCTTCTTAAAAAATGAACAAAGTATCAATACCATCATTGGCAGTGGCAAGCGTTTTATGGCATATGGCATTGTGAGCCGGCTAAAGGAACAAGCACAAACATCGATACTGAAAATTCTTGAGGACGGAGTTTCTGCATACGACAGAAAAAAAGGGCAGTTGCATAAGGTCTTTGAAGGGAAACAGGACATTTTGCTGTGCCATTCATATAAGTTCGTTACGCAGAAACTGAATTACATACATTCGAATCCAAGCAGCAAAAAATGGGCGCTTGTTGCAAATGTATCAGACTACATGCATAGCTCCGCAGGATATTACCTTTTGCAGAGGCAAGGGAAATACGAGGTGGAACATGTGAACAAATGGATCGCAGAGAACTGGAAATGAATTATCGTTTCAGAGGCGGCGGGTCCCTGCTCACGCACACGGCTAGGCCAGGAGACCCACCTAAGACACCCGGAAGAAACTGATCAAGAACTGACCATGGCCAGAGGCGGCGGGTATGTGTGACATACGGAAACCTGTTTAGCGTATTATCGTTTGTCGGGAAATTGACCAAGAACTGATCACAATAAGAGACGGCGGGTCCCTGCTAGCGCACACGGCTAAACGAGGAGACCCGCCTAAGACATGACACACAAAAGCCAGGCCGGGAGACCCACCTAAGACACCCGGAAGAAACTGAGCGAGAACTGACCATGGCCAGAGGCGGCGGGTCCCTGCTCACGCACAAAGCCAGGCGAGGAGACCCGCTTAAGACACGGCCGTTATCATTATGATAGTGCGCCTGTTCAGGTAGTCCCTTCTATTTTTTTAGCAGTTTTATCAGTTTCTGTATCTCGGCCTGGTTATAGGGGTGGTTCACAGAGCCATATATGTCGTCCTTCTCGCGCTGCGTAAGGTGGAAGTTGAGCGCGGCCGTACGGGTGAACTCCTGCGGTATGTACTGCAGGGTTATGAACTTCATCTTATTGTCTACAAAGGCGGGGGCAAAGTCTTTTATATAATTATATCCGTAGGACTGGAAGGCCTCCCATTTGTTCTGTATCACAAATAGCGGATCGGCGAGCATGCTGCCGAGCGATGACTGGTCGGTATTGGCGGTCACATCGTTCTCGCGCGTGTCGCGTATCTCCAGGAAGATGGCCTCGCTCGTGTTCTGCCGTATCCAGTCGCGCATCACATGCAGGTAGCGGCTGGCCACCTGTATGCCGAAGTTGTCGCGTAGGCCTGCATCCATTATGTTCATGCGCGGGTTGGACGGGAGCCTTACCACGGGCAGTATGTAGGGAAATGTGGCATTCATGCGCAGGGCCGATGTGAGCCTGAGGTCGTGCGCGTTCTGTTCGGGGAAGAAGGCGCAATAATCTACCGCATCTATGGGCGGTGCGGGCAGGTCCAGGGAGTATTCGGGCTGGGTAAGGTAGGCTATGCCCTGGTTGCATATCATCAGCTTGCGGCCATCGTTCACTATAGTACCATTGATGATGAGCTGGGGTATGAGCCCCGCGCTCTCGCGCTGCCTGAAGTCGCCTATGGGCTTATCGAGCAGGCCATAGCTGATGCGGCCCAGTTCCTTCTCGAAGGCATAACCACGGTCGGTGGTGTAGTGCTGGCCGGCTATGGTTATCTTGTTGAAGGGCGATATCATGTCTATGCTGGCAAAGGAGAACACTATGGGGTTCAGCAGGTCTTTGCCTATGTTATCCTGGAAAGTGTGGGAGTATGGGAAATGGAGCGTGCCCATACAGTAGGCATCATGCACATTGCGCCAGTAGGCGGCGCCTATCATGCCGCCCGATGCACCGGTTATCATTACAGTATTGCTGAAGAGCTTGCCACCCGAAAGGCTATCTACATATTGCAGGGTACGGAAGGTCCAGTATGCGGCGCGGGAGCCGCCACCACTTACGGTTATCACCACCAGCGGCGGCTTTTTGGCACTGTCCGGCGCTACGCGCCCTTTCCATTGCTGCAGGCGTGTCTCCTCCCGTTTGCGGTCGGCATTGTAGCGAAAGGTGGTGAACAGGCTGCGCAGGGTCTTGTAATGGTATACCTGCTCCAGGTCTTTGTGATAATCGAGCCCGTAGGCAATGCTGCGCAGGTCGAAGACCTTGTACCGCACCATGATAGAGAGGAGAACGGTAAAGAGTATCCACCCCAGGGCCTCCCAGCTGCGCAAGAAGTATTTGAACGCACCTACCAGCCCCAGTATGATGGCGAACAGCAGCAGGAAGCTGCCACCGGCGGGTATACGCAGGAAGGGATTATCGATATAGATGCCCAGCAGCAGCAGTATCATGTAGGCCACAAAGGTGGCAAAGACCACATTGCGGTGGTGGCGCTGCAGTATGTTGGCCATCACTTTGGGATGCAGCGAACTGGCGGTCTCTACCGGCACTATGCGAAACCCGAGCGATATATAGGTCTTGGCGGGCAGGGTGCCGGTATCACGGTCCAGCTGATCGTGGGGTATGATGGCAGTGATGTTCTGCACAGGTGCCGCTATTTTGGACAGGGATGTCTTGAAGAAATCGCGGCTGACGCGGAAGAAGTATGTGAACGAAATGAGTATTACCAGCATGAAGCCCAGGTAGAACCCCAACTGTTGAAAAATGATGTTATTGAGCGGCAGTTGCTCCTCGTGCCACTGGTACTTGAAGGCACGAATGGAGTAGAACACCAGGAAGGCAAGCGGAATAATGGAATTATTGAAGCAGTAAATAGGAAAGGCATGCCGTGTAGCGCGCATATTGGGTATGCGGGTGCTGTGTATGATGAAGGTGGTGATGTTCCACATCATGACGAATACACACAGGCAACTGCCCAGCAGGAACATACTGAGGTAATTGATCTCGCCCAGGTACTCGGGCGCAAGGAAAAGCGACCGGGCGCCGAAGTGCGCAGCGAAACCGCCGGTGAGGGTGAGCGTAAGCACCAGCCAGAACACCAGCAGCAGCTGGTACCTGCGGAAATGCAGGAGTACCAGCTGCACCGGCAGAAAATGGTATAGGTCCTTCAGTCTTTGGCGCATGGTGGTGCAGGGAGCGGTTCTCCCTGACAAGCTACAAAAATATTCCGGGAAAAGCAGCTTGCCTTCCTAATAGTAACAATTCGTTTCGGGGAGACAAGGGGAGATACGGTCAGGCACATGCATGCACATGTGCGGTGGCACCGTCAGGCCACTTTCTTTTCGTCGACCTTGGTATAGGTATAGGTAACGCTGTCACCTTCCATTTTGAAGGTCACTTCCACTACTTCGGGCCTGAAAAGATCATTGATGTACTTCCTGAGCCGTTTTCCTGTAGCAGCCAGCCAGGAAGACGATGGCCTTGGCTGCTTTTTGATAACTGTTAACGTGTTCATGCCAGTATGTTGTTGATAGTCAGTGATAGTTGTTTATTGCAATATGAAATTACCGAAATGTATGTTAGCGAAATGCAAAAGGTGGCATTTCGTTTCCCACAGGATATTCAATATGGCATAAGAGTTTATATTTTTTTTGGATGAAAGAATTGTTTCGCATACCTTTGCACTCCCAAATTTCCCGGCTGTTCCCACTTGTGGGAATAACCGATGTTCCTGCCGGGTAATGGGATGAACAATTTAAAAACCATTTATGGCAACAGAAACAAATCTGCAGGATTATGAGCTGATGGTCATATTCACTCCCGTACTGGCGGAGGATGACTTCAAGACAGCTCAGAAAAAGTACACCGACATCATCAAGGACAATGGCGGTAGGATCGTGAACGAAGATGCATGGGGTCTGCGCTCGCTCGCTTACCCTATAGCAAAGAAGACCACCGGCCTGTATGTGGTGATAGAATTCCAGGCCACCAGCGATGTGAACGCGAAGCTCGAGGTTCAGATGAACCGTGACGAGAACATCATGCGTCACATGATCACCCGTCTCGACAAGTTCGCTGTGGCATACAACGGCCGCAAGCGCAGCAAAACCTTAACCGCTGAGAACGCATAAAACTAACTGGCAATGGCAAAACAGAACGAAATAAAATTCCTGACCACACAGCGTGTGGAAAAACGCCAGAAGAAATACTGTCGTTTCAAGAAAATGGGCATCCGTTATGTAGACTACAAGGACGGAGAATTCCTGAAGAAGTTCCTGAACGAGCAGGGCAAGATGCTGCCCCGCCGCATATCGGGCAACTCGCTGAAGTTCCAGCGCAAAGTGGCGCAGGCTATAAAGAAAGCGCGCCAGATGGCTATCTTACCTTATGTTACAGACCTTTTAAAGTAATCGAGACATGCAAGTTATTCTTATAAAAGACGTTGACAACCTGGGCTCGGCCCATGAAATGGTAGAAGTAAGGCCAGGATATGCCCGCAACTACCTGATACCTCAGAAGTATGCTATAGAAGCTAGCGGCTCTAACCTGAAGATAATGGAAGAGCGTCGCAAGCAGCTGCAGAAGAAAGAAGCTAAGCTGATGGCAGAGATAGCCAATGTGACCGAAGTGCTGAAAGCGTCGCCTATAAAAGTAGGCGCGAAGATAGGCGTGAGCGGCAAGATATTCGGCTCGGTAACTGCTATACAGATAGCCCGCGCCATACGCGAGCAGAAAGGCTACGAGATAGACCGTCGCCGCATATCGGTGATAGACGAGGTGAAAGAAGCAGGTACATACAAAGCCTCTATCGATTTCGGTAAGGAGAATGTACTGGAGATAGAATTCGAAGTAGTAAGCGAATAATATCCGCTTGCCGATGATACGGAAAGAGGGTGCCTGACGGCATCCTCTTTTTTGTTATGCCAGCCATAGTGATGCTTTGTAGGCTGTAACCACCGCTTTTTTCGCTAACTTTGCACGCCTTTTAAAGGCTATATTTTCTCAACAACAGCAAGCAATGAGTTCCATAGTAGAAAAACTGGAGGCCATCAATGCCAGGTTCAACGACCTGGGGGTGGCGCTTACCAATCCGGAGGTAGTGAGCGACAACAACCGTTTTTCGCAGGTGAGCAAGGAATACCGCAAGCTGGAGAAGATAGTGACCGTATACAAGACCTACAGGGCCAGCCTGGACAGCCTGGACTTTGCCCGCGAGGTGCTGGATACCGAAAGCGATGAGGACCTGCGCACACTGGCAAAGGACGATATAGAAAAAGAAGAGACCCGCAAAGCCGAACTGGAAGAAGAGCTGCGCAAGCTGCTGATACCAAAAGACCCTCAAGACGAGAAGAACGCCATATTGGAGATACGCGCCGGCACCGGTGGCGACGAGGCCAGCATATTTGCCGGCGACCTCATGCGCATGTATGTACGCTACTGCGAACGCCGTGGCTGGAAGGTGGCCATACTATCGGAAACAGAGGGCACGGTAGGCGGTTTCAAAGAGGTACAGGTAGAGGTAACGGGAGAGGATGTGTACGGTATCATGAAGTTCGAGAGCGGAGTACACCGCGTGCAGCGTGTACCAGCTACCGAGGCCAGCGGCAGGGTGCATACATCGGCAGCTACGGTAGCGGTGATGCCCGAGGCCGAGGAGATAGACTTTGAGCTGCGCGAGAGCGATGTGAAGATGGAGACCGCACGAAGCGGCGGCGCCGGTGGCCAGAATGTGAACAAGGTGGAAACGAAGGTGATACTGACCCACCTGCCGACAGGTACGGTGGTGATGTGCCAGACAGAACGATCGCAGCTGGGCAACCGCGAAAAGGCCATGAACATGCTGCGTACCCGCCTGTACGAAGAACAGGTGCGCAAGCAGGAAGAGGAAATAGCACACAGGCGCAAAAGCCTTGTGAGCACGGGCGACCGATCGGCCAAGATAAGGACGTACAACTACCCGCAGGGCCGCATAACCGACCACCGCATAAATATGACCATATACAGCCTTGACGATTTCATGAATGGCAACATACAGGAAATGCTGGATGCGCTGCAATTTGCCGAGAATGCCGAGAAGATGCAGGCCGGCGAAACGGTGATATGATGCCGGTACATGGCAGAGCCGTCTGCGGCAATGCTTTTAACATTTTAGCTTTTTCTTTTTAATATCTTTGAAGTTCTGTAAATAAAACGGGTGCATGAAGCGAATAGCGATATTGGGGTCTACGGGGTCTATAGGCACACAGGCATTAGAAGTGGTAGCGGCCAATCCCGCACTTTTCCAGGTAGAGGTTTTGAGCGCACACCGCAATAGCGCACTGCTGATAGAGCAGGCGCGCAAGTTCAAGCCCAATGCAGTAGTGGTGACCGATGAGAGCCGGTACAAAGAAGTGAAGGACGCACTGATGATGCTGCCCATAAAAGTATTTGCCGGCGAGCGGTCGCTGGATGATGTAGTGCAATGGGAAAGTGTAGATGTGGTGTTGGGTGCCATAGTAGGCTTTGCCGGACTGAACTCTACGCTGGCGGCGGTAGATGCGGGCAAGACAGTGGCCCTGGCCAACAAGGAAACACTGGTAGTAGCCGGTGAATTGGTGATGCGCCGCGCGGCAGCAAAGAACGCAGCCATAATACCTGTGGACAGCGAACACTCTGCTATATTCCAATGCCTGGTAGGCGAGGATACCACGGCGGTAGAGAAGGTGATACTTACGGCATCGGGCGGCCCCTTCCTGGGCCGCAAGCCCAACTACCTGGTGAACGTAAAGGCATCGCACGCGCTGCAGCACCCCAACTGGAGCATGGGCGCCAAGATATCGATAGACAGCGCCACCCTGATGAACAAGGGGCTGGAGATGATAGAAGCGAAATGGCTCTTTGGCCTGCGCGACGAGCAGATAGATGTGATAGTGCATCCGCAATCCATCATACACAGCATGGTGCAGTTCACAGACGGATCGGTGAAGTCGCAGATGGGCCTGCCCGATATGAAGCTGCCTATACAATATGCGCTGGGCTTCCCGCAGCGCATAGCTAATAACTATAAACGTGTGGACTTCAGGGAGCATTCGAAGCTCACCTTCGAGCTGCCCGACCTGAAGACCTTCCGCAACCTGGCCATAGCCAAGGAGGCAATGATACGCGGCGGCAATGCCCCCTGCGTGCTGAACGCTGCCAACGAGGTGCTGGTACATGCCTTCCTGCAGAACAAGGTGGGCTTTATGGAAATGAGCGATATGATAGAGAAGACACTGGAAAGTGTGCCCTTCATAGCTAACCCCGAAATGGACGACCACCGCAAGAGCGATGCCGAGGCCCGCGAATATGCACTGGAATATGCCAAGAAAAGCCAGCTATCCATGTACTAAAATTCAAAAATTCAAATTCCAAATTCCAAAGTTCAAATTCCAAAGCTCCGCGCTCGCTTCATACTTCATAACTCATACTTCATACTTTCATAGATAAACATGCATTTCGATACCCTTTTACTGATGTCAGGCACTGCGATGAAGGTGGTGCAGCTTTTTGTTGCGCTGTCCCTGCTGATAGTACTGCATGAGTTCGGCCATTTTTTCTTTGCACGCCTATTCAAGACCCGTGTAGAGAAGTTCTACCTCTTCTTCGATTTTCTTTTTCCTTTCTCGGGCCTGCTGAACTTTGCATTGTTCAAGAAGAAAAAAGGCGATACCGAGTATGGTATAGGCTGGTTCCCCCTGGGTGGCTATGTGAAGATAGCCGGCATGGTGGACGAGAGTATGGACAAGGAACAGATGGCCCTGCCACCGCAGCCATGGGAATACAGGAGCAAGAAGGCCTACCAGCGCCTGTTCATAATGCTGGGGGGTATAATAGTGAATGTGATACTGGCCATAGTGCTGTACATAGCCGTGTTCAGCATATATGGCGAAGAATACCTGCCCGTGGCCAATGCGAAATATGGTATCATGGCCGACAGCACCGCGCGGTCTATGGGCCTGCACCATGGCGATAAGGTAATAGCCATAGACGGCCAGCAGGTAACGAGGTTCGAGAAGATACTGCCTTCTATAGTGATGGACGAAGGAAAGG
Organism: Nemorincola caseinilytica; assembly: GCF_039540515.1. Lineage (NCBI taxonomy): Bacteria > Pseudomonadati > Bacteroidota > Chitinophagia > Chitinophagales > Chitinophagaceae > Nemorincola > Nemorincola caseinilytica. The sequence goes on from NZ_BAABFA010000007.1 coordinate 104,689, forward strand.
TGATAACCGTGGAGCGCGACGGGCAGCGGGTAGACCTGCCTGTGAAGCCGGGTATAGTACATTCCATAGTATCGGGTACGAGGGGCACTTTTGTGCTGCCCCGTATGCCTATGGTAGTAGAAGACGTGGCCAAGGGCAAACAAGCAGATAAAATGGGCCTGCAGGTGAACGACAGTATAGTAGCGCTGAACGGCATACCTACTGTATTCATAGACCAGTACGATAGCGTGGCAAAGACACTGGCAGTAGGCCAGCCTATAACCCTGAGCATAATACGCAACGGCCAGCCCATGCAGCTGACAGGCACACTGCCTGAAGACAGGATAGTGGGCTTTTACAAGTATGTGGATCCCGAACATTATTTCAAATTCGAGGAGATAAAGTATGGCCCGATGGCCGCCATAGGTAAGGGGTTTTCTTACACCTTCGAAAAATTCGGCGACTATGTACAGAACTTCAAGCTTATGTTCACATCCAAAGAGATAAAGGTGAACGAAAGCATGGGCGGCATCATCAGCTTTGGCAAGATATTCCCTGCCGAGTTCGATATGCAGAAATTCCTGATGCTAACGGCCTTCGTATCGGTGATACTGGCCTTCATGAACCTGCTGCCCATACCCGGCCTCGATGGCGGCTATGTGATATTCCTGGTATGGGAAATGATAACCGGCAAGCAGGTGAGCGAGAAGGTGATGGAGCGTGCCACATCGGTAGGCCTTATACTGCTGCTGGCCCTGATGGCATATGCCAACGGCCTGGATATACTGAGGCTATTCAAGTAAGGCCTCTCCCCGCCCCTCTCCAAGGGAGAGGGAGATGAGCCGTGAATGCGGAGAAACAGTGCGAAGAGCGGTGTAGCTACACCGCTCTTCGCATTTTCCGAATTATCGCATTGCCGCATTCCCCATCACAGCTCTACCCGCACACCGGCCATCCAGTTGATGCCGGGCATGGGGCGGAAACCTGCCACAGAGTAGCGGGCGTTCCATACATTATTGCACTGCACGTTCAGCAGCACATCGTGCTTGTGCATTTTCATACCATACATGGCCTGTATGTTCCCTGTATTATACGGATCGAGCCATGCCGACTCATCGGTGGTGATGAAACGATAGCCCGTATAAGTATGACCATAAGTAAGGTATAGCTTCCGCCATGAGAAGCTAATGCTGCCGCGTGCATTGTAGCGCGGGGTATAGGGTATCTGCTGGCCTATGCTGCCATCGGCAGGCATATAACTATCGGTGGTAGTGGCCAGCACATAGGATGTGGCAATGCCCAGCTGCAGCCCCCATTCACCTGAATTATAGGAGATCTTATTATCCGTCTCCACACCACGGCTGTGCACACTGGCTATATTGTGGGGTGTCCATACGGCGCCGCCCAGCCACATGATCCAGTCATTTATATTCCGGTTGAATACGGCCACATCGTGATAGTATATAGTACGTCCCCGTTTTATATTCAGGGTATAACCCGCATCCTGACTCCAGCCCTGTTCGGGCCTTAGCGTAGGGTTGCCTCCGGGAAAATAGTACAACTCATTGAGCGTGGGCATGCGGTAGGTGCGCTGCACCGTGGCCCTCAGCCCCAGCAGATCCTTTACAAGCGTATAATTGGCGCCTGCGCCCGGCAGGAAGATATTGGTGGCATTCACCCGCTCTGCACGCGCCTGTACCGACAGGAACATTCTTTTCTTCAGCGCGCTGCGGGAATAGGTGCCGCCTATGCCTGCGCGCTGCTGCCGCTGGCTGTCGGCACCGGAGGCCAGCCACGATACCTGCACGGGCGAGAACAGCACCAGGCTACCACCCTTTTTGTGCCAGTGCCGCCACGTCACCTCATGAAAGTATTGGTACACACCCGCCTGCGAACGCAACTGTACAGCAGGGTCGGTATAGGTATAGCTGTCGTTTATGAGCGATGCGGTCACAAGCAGCATATTGGACCGTACACGGCTCCACGACGCCACAGTACGCAGCGACCTATCCTGCTGCTGCTTTGCCGAGTATGGCTCGAAGAGGGCCGGCGGTATTCGCCTGTCATACTGCTGCACCCATGCCGATAGCTGCAGCACGTTCTGGTCTTTTATCTGATATGCGGCCTGCAGCATGGCCGCACCGCTCTGCAGGGTACTGTTGGGCATCTTTGCCTTGTCGCCGGCAGCCGTGGTATAGCCATAGTCGTTGCGGGCCGTTTGCGCGAATGCGCTGGTGGAAAAGAACCACTTCTTGGTGTTATAGGCCCCCTTTAGTCCGGCTGAGAATTGGCCAAAGCTTCCTGCGCCAGTGGCGATGGCCAGCCTCTTGTACCGATGGTCGAAGCCGGGGACATCATTGTCCAGCATTAGAGCGCCACCTACATTGCCACTACCGAAGAGCGCACCCGAGCTACCATATACTATATTGGCCCGGCTAATGAAGAGTACGGGCATGGTAGATATATCGGCAACACCAAGGGCCGCGTTCTGTATAGGCACCCCATTCCAGAACACCTGCGACTGTGCCGCCGAGGCCCCCCTGAGGCCCAGTGTAGAAAGCCCATTGAAGCTGTATGCCTTTACGAACACAGGCATCTGCTGCGACAGCAGTGTGGCCATATCCTGCATCCCATACCGTTTCAGCAGCATAGTATCTATAACCTTTACCTGCTGGCCTGCCGCGCCATCGTTCAGCTTTATACTATTGAAAAGTTTGCGTGTGGTACTCACCTTTACCTCACCCAGGGTGGTATCGCGCTGCTGTGCATGCAGCCGCACGGCAGGTAGCAGTAGCAGTAAGGGAATAAATTTTCGCAGCACGCCGGTGAGGGTTTGGAGGGTGAATGTATGTAACGGTATGGTGGTAAAATTACAAAAAACACCCTGCCACCGAAAGATAGCAGGGTGCAGAATGTATCGTAAACGCAGGAATTATTCCGATGGTGGCATCACATGTACACCTTCCTTGGGCAGGTATAGGTGGAAGGTATCGCCACGGAGGCCTATGCGCATAGACTCCAGCGGTATCACCTCGGCAGGGGCCAGGTTGCCCAGGTTCACATTGGCGCCCAGCAGCTCTGTGAAGTATACCTGCTGTGCCTTTTGCGGCGCCTCCCAAATGATCTTCTCATAGGGTATCTGTGTCAGTATCTCCTGTACCAGGCCCTCGCGTACCTCGCCCGATCCGCGGTAGATGCCTACGTTGCCTGCCTCGCGGGCTTCGGCAATAACGTAAGTTGCACCGGCTTCCAGTTCGGCCTTCATCAGCTCTATCCATTTGTATGGTGGCATGATGTGGGTGGCATCTTTTGAGCCTACCTCAGAGAATACAGTGGCATGTTTTGCCAACTTCTCTATGTAGCCGCACTTTTCTATGTGAGGTATGATAACCGAGCCGTCAGACACTTCTACATGCGACAGGCCGTAGTCTTTTATCACCTGTATATAGTCGTCTACCTGGTCGCGGATGAGGAATGCCTCGAAGAGGGTACCGCCAAAGTACACAGGTATGTTGTGGCTCTGGTATATCTCTATCTTCTCGCGCAGGTTGGCAGTAACAGCGCTGGTACCGAAGCCGAGCTTCACTATGTCCACATATGGTGCGGCCACCGATAGGAAATCGCGTACACCATCCAGTCCCATGCCCTTATCCATCACCATGGTAAGGCCATAAGTGCGTGGTATCGTAGTGCGTTCGGGAAGGTTCTTTAGTTTAAAATTCATGAATATGTATGTTGAAAAACCGTGGCAAAGATAATTCATTCCCTTTTATGCCGTTAGTGGTCGTATATTGCGGTATAATTCGTGCATTTATGCGCCGTAATGTACCTATCGTCGGTTTCGTAGTTGGCCTGCTGCTGCCTGTGCTGGGCTTCTTCATCGTGTACTTCCTGATGTTCAGGAGCAGCAGCACGATAGGGGGACTGCTGCAATCGCTCATGCACGACCACAAGTCGGCAAGCAAGGTGCTCACACTGAGCCTGCTCATCAACCTTGTTCCATTCGTTTACTGCAATACCAAAAGACTGGACTATGCCATGCGCGGTATAGTGAGCGCTACCATGCTGTATGCTGTGTTCATAGTGCTGGTCATGTTCGTTTGGTGATATGCGTTACTACATCATAGCCGGCGAGGCAAGCGGAGACCTGCATGGTGGCAACCTGATAAGGGCCATACACAGGCAGGATACCCATGCCGATGTGCGCTGCTGGGGTGGCGATAAGATGCAGGCCGCAGGCGCTACCGTGGTGAAGCACTACCGCGACCTGGCCTTTATGGGCTTTGTAGAGGTGCTGATGCACCTGCGCACCATAATGGGCAATATCTCTTTTTGCAAAAAAGACATACTGCAGTACCGGCCCGATGTGCTGGTGCTCATAGACTACCCGGGCTTTAACCTGCGCATAGCAGCATGGGCCAGGCAGCAGGGTATAAAAGTGGTATACTACATATCGCCGCAGGTATGGGCATGGAAGGAGAACAGGGTAAAGCAGATAAAGCGCGACGTGGACAAGATGCTAGTGATACTGCCCTTTGAGGAGGACTTCTACAAAAAATGGGACTACCCGGTGACCTATGTGGGGCATCCGCTGATAGAGGTGGTGAGCCATGAGCGCAACGAGGTGGCCACCGTGCCACTATCGGACAGGCCGCTGATAGCGCTGCTACCCGGCAGCCGCGCGCAGGAGATACGGGTGAAGCTGCCCATAATGCTGCAGATGGTGGAGCGTTTTCCGCAATACAGGTTCGCAATAGCGCAGGCGCCCTCACAGCCCGATGCACTGTATAACGAGATAATGGGCGGCAGGGATGTGCAACTGGTAAAGGGCAATACCTACAACCTGCTGAAGCAGGCAAAGGCCGGGCTGATAACCAGCGGTACGGCCACACTGGAGACCGCACTCTTCGGGGTGCCGCAGGTGGTATGCTATAAGGGGAATGCAGTATCGTTCTGGCTGGCCACGAAACTGGTAAAGGTGAAGTACATATCGCTGGTGAACCTGATAATGGACAAGCCCGTGGTAACAGAGCTGATACAGCACGACCTGACAGCGGAAAAACTGGCCGCCGCACTGGATCGCCTGCTGAACGATGAACAGTACCAGGCCGCACTGGCGCAAGACCATAAGGAACTATGGTACAAGCTGGGCAGCAGCCCGGCATCTGATAATGCGGCACGCGAGATAGTGCTGCTGGCGCAGACCGTCAATCGAGGGTAGCCCATGCCAGCCTGAGCGATACATAGTCGCTGCGCTTGTACCGAATGACCGATACATAGGTATTGCGTTTTTCATCGTAGTCGGCGCCTTCTATAAAACTGCTTTTGTACTCCTTCTTCATGGGTTCGCCGAAAAGGAATTTTTTGGTGAGGTTTCGTTTCTTATCCAGCTTGTAGTAGCAGGCATTGGAGAGGGCAGAAAGAAATACCGTATCCAGTTGCTCGTCTATTTGTTTAGAGAAATTCTTGCTGCCATCGTTGAAGATGATGTAAATATCGCTGCCATTATTGTAGGTATTGCCCGACATGAACTGGCGCTCGTATACCTGCCGTGGCATATCGTCGAACATGGCATGCTGCTGCCAGCGCTTGGCTAGGCTGGCGGGGTCGTAGTAGTGCCGGTAGCTTTTGAAGTACTGTGCCTTGGGCAGTACTGTGCCCCATATCTCTTTGCCTTCATCGTTCACCTGGGTGATGCATATATTGCCCAGGTAGGTCTCCATCACGCGGTTGCGCGAAAAGCTCTCGGAAGTGAAATTGCGGTCGTACGATTCGGATATGATGGTAGACAGCCCATTGTTGTTTGTATACATGCGAATGGGAAAACCGCGGAAGTGCTGCGCGGTATCGGTCTTTTCCATCAGCATTTCATTGGCCAGCTTGTTGGTGACCCATGTGTAGCGGCCATCGAGGTTCTCGGGATCGAAGGTGAGGAAGAGATCGGCAAGCATGGCCGTGGGGCGCATCTCTAGCCCGAAGCGGTAGAGCGCATCGCTATAGCTGAGCAGCATGAGGTTGATGGTGCCTGCGAACCGGTTGTGACTATAATGCGTATAGTAAGGTATGATGTTGGACGCGAGGTCTATATTGCGCTGTATGGGCCGTGTGCTGTCGGCATGTATGTAAAAGACCTGCAGGTAGTGGTTGTATATGGGATTGGTGATGGCCATAGAGTTGGAGCGCGTACCGTTCATCACCATGTTCGATAGGGCCAGTGTTACACATACGCCATCGCCATGAGATTCGGCGCCTACTACCGTCATATAGTCGTAGCTCTTGCGGTCGAAGTGGAGGGGCACATCGCGGTACTGCTCGTGGCGGGCATTGTAGTAGGCCACATGCACATTGCATTCGCGGAACTGCATCACATCCTGGCTGTAGAGTATCTTGTAGCCGGCCTCAGACCTTTGTTTCATCACATAGAAGCGGGTAGGTTTTGCCAGGCTTTTGGAGCGGCCTACTATTCTCTCTTCTACCAGTTTTCCTATATTGCCGTTGAAGCGCATGCGTATGAGGCTATGCTTGCCCAGGTTCTGCTGCTCGAAGAACACAACGGCCTCGCCACCTATCTCATACAGGCCCTTGAAGAGGGATGTGGTGAGCATGAAGAGGTCCAGCTCGCGGCACTGGGCCTGTGTGCTGGCTATGCGCTTGTGCGTACTGTCGAACACCATCACCTTTATAGGCTTACCTATCTGGAAGTGGAAGAGCATGGTATTGCCATTTTCCATGCACAGCACTTTGTTGATGCCTACCTCATCCAGGCTCAGCGTAGTACTCATGTCATAACTGTCCTTTGCCTGCGCGGCAGCGAATGTGATGATGTATAAAGTGATAGTGAATAGAATACGGGTCATAGTTCTTTTTTAAATGTAATTTACGAAAAAAGAAAGGTCACTCTTTCTTTTTCGGCTTTGCGGCCACGCCATTGTATGCGGCCGTCAGTGCTTCTTTGAATATATCTTTCCGCACCTTGCTTATATCTACCATTGTATAGCCCTTTGTGCCCCATGCGCCGGGTACTGGGTAGAACACTGCACTGTTGTAGCTCACATACACCGACTGCTCTACCGGTGTCAGCCGTAGCATAGCGCGGCCATCCCGGGTATGGTAGGTAGCGAATATCCTGTCGCGGTAGCGGAAGGAGGGCTTTTCGAAGTGCGGCTTTTCCTCTGTGCCGGGGAAGGCCAGTGCCAATGCGCGAATATGACCGAGATCTACTATTGTGTGTTATTTAGTGTGTAATGCCAATTTATTTCCTTCGCTATCCAGAAATACCGCCCAGTGTCCTTTGCCGGGGCCCAGTGGGGTCTTAGGCATAATGGTCTTGCCACCGGCTTTTTCTATTTGTGCCAGCATGGTATCTATATCGGCAGGTTCCATGTACACCACGGCGCCATCACCAGCTGGCCGGAAAGGTGGCAACTGGAACAAGTGGCCCACATTGTTGCCATCTTTGTCTGTGAAGTAGGCCATGGGAAAGGGCACATGCGGGTTCCTGGCAAGCATGCCGTTGGTAATATGGTTATAGAAGGCAAAAGCGCGTTCGAAGTCCTCGCAGGGTATGGCCGTATAACTGAATAGTTTGTTCATATCTGAACAGGTCATTGGATAGTGATAGTATAAAGTTATCTGTTTTCATGCAATATGAAGCAGATGTTCCTGATGCCCGCCTATTCACTTCATAAATACGGGATTTTTCCCGTAGCGAACGGCCTGTATGCGGGGTATGTTTGCATAAGAAAAGGAAACACATTCACCACCCCCTTAAAAACGAACCTTTATGCTGGCACTGAGCTTTTTGATAATAACCATGTTCAGGAAGATAAATTCCTACATAAAGGAGCGCAACTACTCTATGTAGCATACCCTGACACCTGAGATAACAAGACTTTTTCCCACCCCCCGACTCTATAGCTATAAGACGAAGCGGCTGCCCAAAAGGCAGCCGCTTATTATTTATATCTGTACGATCAGTGCTATTGACCATCTGTGGCCTCTGTAGGCGCCGGCGTACGGTATATCTCGAAGACTATCTTGCCATCGGTCTCGCTGTAGTCGGCGGTCACGGTATCGCCCGCAGTGATGCGGTGATTGAGGATCTCCTCGGCCAGCGGGTCTTCCAGGTATTTCTGTATGGCCCTGTGCAGCGGCCTTGCGCCGAACTGCTGGTCGTACCCCTTCTCTGCTATGAACTTGCGCGCACCGGCAGTAAGGGTGAGGCTGAAGCCCAGCGTGTTCAGGCGTTTCAGCACATCTTTCATTATGATGTCTATGATGAGGCTGATGTGGCCTTCGTCCAGCGTGTTGAAGATGATCACATCATCTATACGGTTCAGGAACTCGGGCGAGAAGGTGCGCTTCAGCGCCTTTTCTATCACACCACGGCTGGTCTCTTCAGTGCTCACGGTCTTGGCATTGGTAGCAAAGCCCACACCGGTGCCAAAGTCCTTCAGCTGCCTTGCGCCAATGTTCGACGTCATGATGATGAGGGTGTTCTTGAAATCCACCTTGCGACCCAGGCCATCGGTCAACTGTCCATCGTCCAGTACCTGCAGCATGATATTGAATATATCGGGATGCGCTTTCTCTATCTCGTCCAGCAGCACTACAGAGTAGGGCTTGCGGCGTACCTTTTCGGTAAGCTGGCCGCCCTCTTCATAGCCTACATATCCGGGAGGCGCGCCTATCAGGCGGCTCAGCGAGAATTTCTCCATGTATTCGCTCATGTCCACCCGTATCAGGGCATCTTCCCCGTCGAACATATAGCGGGCCAGCGCGCGGGCCAGCTCGGTCTTGCCCACGCCCGTAGGGCCCAGGAATATGAACGAGCCTATAGGCTTGCGCGGATCTTTCAGCCCCACACGGTTTCGCTGTATGGCCTTCACCACTTTAATTATGGCATCGTCCTGGCCCACTACAGAGCCCTGCAGGTCTTCGCCCATGCGGCGCAGCTTGGCGCTTTCGGCCTCTACCATGCGCATCACGGGTATGCCCGTCATCATGCTTATCACCTCGGCTATGGCTTCCTCGCCTATGGGGTAGCGCCTGTGCTTGGCCTCTTCTTCCCACTCTGCCTTTGCACGGTCCAGCTCTTCGCCCAGGCGTTTTTCGCGGTCGCGCAGTGCGGCGGCCTCTTCAAAACGCTGGCTCTTCACCACCTTGTTCTTCTCCTGCTTTATATCTTCTATCTTCTTCTCCAGGTCCAGTATGTTCTGCGGTACGTTTATGTTCTTCAGGTGCACGCGTGCGCCTGCCTCGTCCAGCACATCTATGGCCTTGTCGGGCAGCAGGCGGTCGGTCATGTAGCGGTCGCTCAGCTTCACGCAGGCCTCTATGGCCTCCTGGTCGTAGCTCACGTTGTGGAAGTCCTCGTACTTAGAGCGTATGTTGTTCAGTATGATGATGGTCTCGTCCACGCTTGGCGGCTCTACCAGCACCTTCTGAAAGCGGCGGTCCAGTGCGCCGTCCTTCTCTATGTACATGCGGTATTCATCCAGGGTAGATGCGCCTATGCATTGCAGGTCGCCACGCGCCAGTGCAGGCTTGAAGATGTTGGAAGCATCCAGCGAGCCTGATGCGCCACCTGCGCCTACTATGGTGTGTATCTCGTCTATGAAGAGTATCACATCACGGTTCTTCTCCAGCTCGTTCATTATGGCCTTCATGCGCTCTTCGAACTGGCCACGGTATTTGGTACCTGCCACCAGTGCGGCCAGGTCCAGGCTTATCACACGCTTGTCGAACAGCACACGCGAAACCTTGCGCTGCACTATACGCAGTGCCAGGCCTTCTACTATGGCCGTCTTGCCCACGCCGGGCTCGCCTATCAGTATAGGGTTGTTCTTCTTGCGGCGCGATAGTATCTGCGATACGCGCTCTATCTCTTCCTCGCGGCCCACTATGGGGTCCAGGTTGCCCAGCTCGGCTATGCGGGTTATATCGCGGCCAAAGTTGTCCAGCACCGGCGTCTTCGACTTGGTGTTGCCCGTCTGTGGCTTGCGCTGCTGGTACTGGCGGCGTTCGTCATCATCGTCGAACTCTTCCGATCCGGGATCGTTGTAGTCGGCCGACGGGCTACCACCCTGCAGTATGCTCAGCTCCCCTTTGAAGCGCTCATAGTCCACATCCAGGTTGCTCAGTATCTGTGTAGCCACATTCTCTTTGTTCTTCAGTATGCTCAGCATCAGATGCTCTGTCTCTACTGTGGGGCTTTTCAGCGCTTTGGCCTCCAGCACGGTGATGCGTATCACCTTTTCGGCCTGCTTGGTAAGTGGCAGGCTGTTGATGCTGGACATAGGCTTGTTGTTCTTGTCCTTGATAGCGCTTTCCAGCTCTTTGCGCAGCTCGAAGAGGTCTACATGCATACTCTGCAATACCTTGAGGGCCATACCGTCGCCCTCCCTTATCAGGCCAAGCAACAGGTGTTCTGTGCCTATGAAATCATTGCCGAGCCTAAGCGCCTCTTCCCTGCTGTACGATATTATCTCTTTTACTTTTGGCGAGAAATTGGAATCCATGTTGGTTCTCCTGATTTTTTATAAAGTTAATGATTTTAGGGGTTCGGGCTATCTGCAATAATTATAAGTGTATTTTGCGGACTTATAGATCTCTTACGTTCGTAAAGTGGCATTCGGAAAAAGATCTTATTTTTAGTTATGCCACATCACCATCGCCATCACCTCTAAATGAATTATACCAATGGACTTCAAAATTGATACCAGAGACACTTTTTCAGTAATAACGCCTATGGGCGATGAAATATCGGTTAATTTGTCAGAGGAGCTGCATGCTACTATCCGAAAAATGAGGCAAAGCGGCAGTCAGAACTTCATTGTAGACCTGCAGCACTGCAGCAGCATTGAAAATGAGGCCATTGAGGGGCTGGTGGCCATGCACGAGGAAAGCTACAGCATGGGCAGATCGCTGGTATTCACGGGGGTAAAGGGCAAAGTGCTGGCCGCCATAAAGCAGAGCGAGACCGATGAACTGATAAACCTGGCACCCAAGATGATAGAGGCAATAGATATAATAAGTATGGAGATACTGGAGCGCGACCTCTTTGAAGAGGAAGGATAGCTTAGGGCAAGTGCGCGGTTTTTAGTTACTTTGCGTTTGTGTAGCACTGCCCAATAAGACACCCCTTCTTTGAATATGGAACGTACCCTTGTAGTGATAAGGCATGCCAAATCGAGCTGGAACGACCCTTTGAAGAGCGACTTTGAAAGGCCGCTCAACGACAGGGGCAACCGCGATGCACCCGAAATGGCGGCAAGGCTGAAAAAGGCAGGGCTGATACCCGACCTGGTAATAGCCAGCTCTGCTAAAAGAACACGCCAGACGGCACTGCTAATGGCCGAGGTGCTGGGGTACGACAAAGACCGCATACAACTGGAAGAGAAACTGTACCACTGTGTGCCTGCCACTATGGAAGAGGTGCTGTATGCCGTGGCCGATGATGTGAGCACTGTGTTCATGGTGGCGCACAATCCCGGCATCACAGAGTTCGCCAATCAGTTGTCGCCACAGTTCTATGTAGGCAACCTGCCTACATGCGGCGTGGTAGCGGCCAGCTTCTCTGCCGCAAGCTGGGCCGAGCTGGCTACCGCAAAGAAGAACGTTTTTTTATACGACACCCCTAAAAATGAGCATGATCGCTAATAAGGCCACTACAGCACAGATAACGGCCACACTGGAAAAACTGTTCGAAGAACACTTCGATAAAAAGCCGGAGTCTATAGAGGCGCTTGCCGTATCGGGCTCCGACAGGCGATACTATCGCATCACATCGGGCAGTACAGTGGCCATAGGTACCTACAATACCAATGTGGCCGAGAACAATACCTACTTCTACTTCACAGAGCTTTTTCGCAGGCACCAGATAAATGTGCCCGAGATATACCACCGCAGTAAGGACCGCAGGGCATACCTGCAGCAAGATGTAGGCAAGACCACCCTCTTCGACCTGGTGATAAAGGAGGGCTATACCGAGAACGTGCGCAAGCTGTACCACAAGGCGCTGGCACAACTGGCCAAGGTACAGTGGGTGGCCGGCCGCGAGGCCGACTACAAGCAGTGCTTCTCTGCCCGCCAGTTCGACGAGAAGGCCATCATGTCCGACCTGCTGTATTTCAAATATTACTTTGCCGACCTGCAGGGCATACCTTACGACCGCTCGCTGCTCATAAGCGAGATGGAGCTGCTGAGCAAGGACCTGGGCCGTGTGCAGCCGCAGACCTTCATGTACCGCGACTTCCAGAGCCGCAATATAATGGTACATGAGGGCAAGCTGTACTTCATAGATTTCCAGGGCGGCATGCAGGGGCCGCCGCAGTACGATATAGCATCGCTGCTGTGGCAGGCGCGCGCACAACTGCCCGCGCCGTGGAAGGAAGACCTGCTGAACAGCTATATAGCATCTCTTGCCGACCTGCATGTACCGCGTATGGACGAGATATACTTCAGGCGCGGCTATGTACAGTTCGTACTGGTGAGGCTGCTGCAGGTACTGGGCGCATATGGCTTCAGGGGACTGCTGCAGCACAAGGCACACTTCATCACCAGCATAGGCCCCGCGCTGAAGAACCTGGAGACCTTCCTGTCCGGTCATCCGCAGACACCCAACTACCCCGAGCTGCGCTCGCTGCTGGAAAAGATCACCTCGCGCGATATGCAGGACAGGTACGCTACCGCCATTACAGACAAGGAGCCCAAGCTGGAGATACAGGTATGCAGCTTTTCTTACAAGGGCGGCATACCCAAGGCATCGGGCCCGCATGGCGGTGGCTATGTGTTCGATTGCCGTGGCCTCCTCAACCCCGGCAGGTATGCGGCCTACAAATACCTTACCGGCAATGACGAGCTGGTGAAACAGTTCCTGGAGCGCGAAACGCGCATGCCCGACTTCATGAACCATGTATATGCCCTGGTGTCTATAAACGTGGAAGACTATATAGCACGCGGCTTCGAGCAGCTGAGCATCTCCTTTGGCTGCACCGGCGGGCAGCACCGCTCGGTATATGCCGCCAACGAGCTAGCAAAGCACCTGCGCGCCCGCTACAACGTAAAGGTGGAAGTGACCCACCTGAACGAGAAGAAGTGGCTGCTGGCCGATGAGCAACCTACCGATACCAATGCACACTAAACCATAGCGCAACGCGATAATGATAATGGGCCAATGTCTTCCGACATTGGCCCATTTCTTTTAGTGGCCGCACGCTAGCAAAACAAAGGGCCGGTATCATACCGGCCCTTTGAAAGGATAAGAATAGCAAAGCACGCTACTACTTCTGCACTACGAAGCGTATAGTGCGGTTCTGGTCATTCCCTGTGATCCTCAGCAGGTATGTACCATTGGCTATCTCATCATCCATTTTCACTGCGGCCTTTATGTGTCCGTTCGTCACAGGCACAGTGTTCTTGTATATCGCCCTTCCCAGCATGTCCACTATCTCCATTTCCATGGTCTTTTCGCCGGTCATGCCAGCTATATCACCCATCAGGGTGAATGTGCCGGTATTGGGGTTGGGTATTATACGCACCAGGCTTGCTGCATCGGCCGTAGCGGCCATATCACCTTCTTCGGCAGCGCCTGGTCTTGGCGCAGGATATGGCATATGCACATTGCAATCAAAACCCCATGTACAATCGCCTATACCGAACTGGAACACTGTGAGGTACAATGCACCGCTATACAATGGCGACATAGGTGTAACGGCCGCTGTGAGTGTGATAGTACCTCCTGCCACAGGGTTCAGGCTGGCATCCAGCGCCCATATTTTCACAAATACGCCGGGCACCCAGCCTACCACTACCAGCGAATTGGTAACATCATCATAGTACACAGGGCAGCCAGTAGGCGGCGTTACCACCGAATCGGTGATGCTGCAACCGGCCAGTATATGGTGGTTGGTACAGCCGCCATCTGCGGCAGATGCTGTAACGCTGGTAAGCGCAAAGTGTACCGGCATGGACGAGGTAGGCACAGCTACCGTAGCAGAGCCATCGCCACTGATATTGAGCCCTGCAGAGCCAGAACCACCGGGGAACGAAGGACTGCTGGTGAATGACACCGAGCCAAGCGAAGGACCACCCGTGAAGTTAAGTGTGACAGGCGATGTGGCCGCCGATGGGCATACAGCGCCACCACATGTCATAGACACTACAGGCAGCGGGTGAACAATGACATCTACTACAGAATTCGCCTCGCAGCGAAGCCTTGCATTCCTGTCAACTGCCGCACCGGTAACCGCATACAGGCCATTGTATGCAGGCGTAACACCCGATATGGTATATGTAGGGGTAGATGAATAGTCTGGCAGTATGCCCATACCTGTTGGGTAGGCAGGCCCTTCCCAATAATACGGGTCGGTACAGCCGGTGCAGGTGGCAGTGAGTACCAGGTCATTGCCCTCGCACAGCGGGTCGTTATACGTCAGCGTCATGGTAGGGTATGGCAGCCTTACCACCGTTACAGGTGTACCGGCAACAGTATGCAGGCAGCAGCCCAGCACCCATGCCACCTGGAAAGTAGTGGTAACACCTATCGTCCGGGTGAATGAACCATTGCCCATAGCATCCAGCGGTACCAGTATGGGTGGGAACACCGCCGGTGTAGCCGTAACAGACACCGTAGTATTGGGGGAGCCGCATATCTGCAGTGTCACAGGCTTGGTGCCACAGGCTGCCTTACCATTGCTGCATATATCGGCATAAGGCCAAGCTACTTTTTGCTTGCAGCTCTGCAGCTTCACACCCTTGCAGTATGGCGCGAGGTGCGAGGTGACGCTGGTAGCCGTCATCACCACCATGCCTTCATTGTGTACGCCATATAATACTGTGGCATAGCCTACGCCCGAGCTATTGAGCGTAACGGGAGACCCGGTGATCGTTCCGGGGCAGCAGGGGTCGTTGTATTCCCATGTCACGGTAGCGCCGGGTGTACCTGTTATCTTGTACACCAGCGGTGTACCGGGGCATGGTATCTTGCAGCCTACATAGGTGATAGAGGTGACCACAGGCAGCGCCCTTACCACCAGGTTCACACTGGCGCTTGTGCCGCAGCGATGGTTGTATACGGTAACACCGTTATACCCATTGTCTGCCATTGTCACCGAAGAGAGCGTTACAGATGGAAGACCCACAATAAAGCCCGGCCTTACAGGATCGGCGAAAGACCATACATAGTCGGTAGCTGTAGGTGTAACAGTAGTGGTGAACACTACATTATCGCCCTCGCATACAGGGTTTGGCGTAGCCGATACTACTACTGTAGGATACTCGTATACCGTGAATGTAAAGCAGTTGCCTGCATACATGTGGGTGCAGCAGCCTGTAGCGCCGGTGATGCAGTAGGTATAGGTGCCTGCTGCCAGGGGCCCTGTAGTATAGGTGCCCTGTCCTGTTGCATCGAGGTCTACATACATATCGGGGCCGGAAGGCGCCAGGTGGAACCATGCCTTGCCATATTTAGGCCCCTGGAAGTAGAGTGTCATGGTCTGTCCTACACACTTGGTCTCGGGGTCGTTCATTATCGTAGCCTGTGGCCATGCTATCTTTATCATGCCGCCGGCATTGTTGCGGCCGTGGCAGCCTTTGTCGCTTATTATGTCGTCTATGCGTACATATACCATACCTTCTCCCGAGGCGCCAGGTGTAGCAAAAACAGTAGCTATACCTGAGGCAGGTATCGTTGCGGTCAGCCCGCTATGCCATATCAGGGTAGCTGGGTCTTGCCAGCTCCAGTATACGGTAGCGCCCGGTGTGCCGGTGATGTGGAAATAGAGGTCCATATTGGGGCATGGCAGCAGGCAGCCGAAGTACGATATATCTGTTACCGACGGCAGTGGGTTCACAGTGATAACGGTAGAGTTGCTGGAAGAAGCGCAGCAGTTGGTAACGCCATAGTATACCGTAGCAGTGCCGGGGCCAACGCCAAGGCCTACATATCCTGCCAGCCCCAGATCTATAACACCCGGGTTATCTGTGCTCCAGGTACCGGTGCCGCTACCAAGGCCCATTATCAGTGAAGAGAACGTTACTGTTTCGCCTACACATATCTCCAGCTTATCGCCCCATACCGATCGTACATCGGGTACAGGGTCTACGCAAATGTGGAGCCATGCATCGGGGTATATGGTACAATGCGATAGCGGGTCCTCTATACTGATGATGTGTATAGATGTATTGGGAGACGCTGCAGTAGTACTATAAGAGAACAGACCAGAACCAAGCGCAAGACCGTAGGCGAGGCCACCGGGTACAGTTTCGAAATAAATGATCGCATTTGGTGCCGTATAGAACTGAAAGGTAAGTTCAGTGCCTTCGCAGTGATGACCTGTGACCTCGGCAAAGCCGGTGAATGTTGGTAAAGGGTTGACCGATACCAGCGCGGTGGTGAATGCAGTACCACAGGCATTTGTATAGGAATATGTGACAGTGGTCGTCCCTCCTGCAACACCTCTGATACTGCCATCAGCATTTATATCGGCAATGGCAGTATTATCTATACTCCATGTACCACCCGGGCTATAAGGCCCGGTATGTACCGGCATGACAGAGGACCCTTCGCACATTGTCATATCGTCTATGTGCCCAGCCAAAGGCGTGGGGATCACGGTAATGGTAGCTGTAGCATATGTAGGGCCGCAGTCGTTAGAAACAGAATAGGTGATCAATGTCGTTCCTCCTGCAAGACCGGTAACGGTCCCCCCGGGGCTCAAGCTAGCTATCAATGGGTTTTGTATGCTCCACGTCCCGCCGGGAGTTGGGGTACCGGTGTGTGAGGGGGTAACTATATCGCCCTGGCACATCGTGATATCGGCTATATGCCCGGGATCGGCACCTGGTCTTGGTTCGGCATGTACATAAAGTGTCTCGTTACATCCGAAACCTGGGAAAGCCGTCATTACAAGAGCATAGTCTGTAGGGCTGCTGGGAGCTGAAATGGAAGGAGCGCCGCCAGCAGTTGTAGAGCTTATGAATGTCCATAAGGGCAACTCATACCAGTTGTAAGTGCTATAACCCTGAGGGGCATTGGGGAGCGAGGTAGTTCCCGGATAGCAAGGACGTATGGTGGATAAGAATGGCGTACAATCGACATCGACATAAGCATATGCAAAATGTCCGCCTTGAGAACAGTCTGCCGTAACGAATTCTATAGTGGCAGGGGAAGCACTCAAAGGTATCTTCAGGCTGCCTGTACGCCAATTCTGATACCATGTCATACCGCCGCCTATTGGATTGGCAGACAGTATGAATCCCGGAAGGCTCACGGCATTGTAATTGTAGGAAGCACAAGAGAGGACGTTGCCACTATTATCATAAGCTGAAGCCTTGAAGAATGGCTGGTCTACTTCATCATGACCCGGATCCTGTATCACAAGAGCGAAAGCATAGTTCACTACGACATAAGACTCGGTAGCAGGTACGGTCACAGTATATTTTGCCCTGGTGGCTCGCTGGCCGGCCAAGGTACCACCTAGCTTTAAAGAGAAATTGTTGCCGGGCAATATGCTAGTCGGACAAACCACAGGGAATCCGCCATATCCATCTGTGCCTGTACCAGACATGATCTCGGCCTGATTGATGACCGGCGGTACTACGGTCGCCGACCATGCGATAGGGGGAGCATTGGAACCTAGTGTGATCTGCCAGTTGCTAAAGCCACCCGTTTCAAAGTCCATATTCGGTGCGAAGCTGCATTGCGCCATCGCAGAAAAGTTGGCTATCATTGCGATGATAAGCCATAATACATATCTTTTCATTGTGTTTTCTTTTTAGTTTACGATCTGAGAAAGAAGAATATCAAAGCCCTGCTGCAAAGGCACTTATAGCAGCATTGAGATCTGCTGCATTGCCCTTCATGTCCGCGGATAACAGCATGACAGTATTCAGCAAAGACCCCTGATCCGATATTTTGGTCTTTGCCCGAGATATACCCGAGGCATCATTTGCCTGTTTCGCTTCCTTCAGTTGTTGCTCGTATGCTAAAAAGAAGATCTTCACCATTCCCTGCATCTCTCGCCATTTGGCTACTATCGCTTCCTGCGAGCCGCCCTCTAAGAGGGTTTCCAGCTCATGGGCCTTCGATATGAATTCGGTCTTGGATGCTGCCACTTGGGCAGCGGTATAGCTGGTCTGTGCCAGTGCATGTGCCTGGATGATGATACCCAGCCCGCATATCAGGATGAATTTTTTCATTTGGGTCATATTTTTATAAGGTGAAAAAGAATTTGTTGGGGATATTTTTAGCTGTTATGGCTCACGCGCCAGGCGATCGTATGCGTTTCTCTGAAAGCATTATGTGTCTAGACTTTAAAGTGTTAATGATTTTATTTCATAGCAACTTAGTATACATTATTACGGATCTGCTACTAAACCCGACGAAGTGCCGTTTACAGACGCCGAAATGTCGTTTCGGGCCGACAAGTAGTTATCCGCTTGTTAATCATCTTTAACTCTTAGACCATACTGCCGATATGCGTATCAGCACAAACAATGTGGTACAAAGCGCAGATCTCACTACTTTTGTGACAAATACAAGCGATATGTTGAAGACCGGAAATACCATAGTGAGCATATATACCGAGATGACCCCCAACCCGGAGACAATGAAATTTGTGGCCAACAAGCTGCTGTACCCGGGCAAAAGCATCGATTTCCCCGATGAATCTGCTGCAGGGCCATCGCCCCTGGCGAAAGAGCTGTTCGCCTTCCCCTTCATCAGGAGCGTGTTCATAGCCAGCAATTTCGTGACCCTCACAAAGACCCCCGATACAAACTGGGACGATGTGATACCATCGGTAAGGCAGTTCCTGAAGGAATACCTGGAAGAAGGCCGTGCGGTGATAAACGAAGACCAGATAGTAAAACAGGCCGAAGCGACCATAAGCGGCGACGATACCGACGTAGTGGTGCGCATAAAAGAGTTGCTGGAGAACTATGTGAAACCCGCAGTAGAGATGGATGGCGGCGCTATCAGCTTCAAGGGTTTTGAAGATGGCACCGTGAAGCTGATGCTGCAGGGCTCATGCTCGGGCTGCCCCTCATCTATGATCACCCTGAAATCGGGCATAGAGGGCATGATGAAACGCATGATACCCGAGGTAAAGGAAGTAGTGGCCGAGGCAGAGTAATGACCAGAAATAAGATAATGGCAAGGCAGTATACCCCGGTATGCTGCCTTGTGTGCTATATAGCGGTAAATGACAGGGAATTACCTTATTTTTATACCCGAACCAAACATTGTTTCCCAACAAATATACTTGGTGCTGCAGCCACCGGCAGCGCCATCAATAGCCCGCAATGAACATTCAGAACAACTATGTGGCCATAATGGCCGGCGGTATAGGCAGCAGGTTCTGGCCAGAGAGCCGCACACACCTGCCCAAGCAATTCCTGGACCTACTGGGTACCGGCAAGTCGCTCATACAGTGGACGTACAACCGCTTCAAGCATATTTGCCCCAAGGAGAACATATACTTCATCACCAATGAGCAGTATATGGCCACCCTGCGCCAGCAGATACCCGAGATAAATGATGCCAACATCATATCAGAGCCATCGCGAAAGAACACCGCACCCTGCGCGGCCTACTTCGCACACAAGATAATGGCGCTGAATCCCAATGCCAATATAGTGATGTCGCCGGCCGACCACCTGATAATGGACGAGCACTCCTTTGAGCGTACCACGCAGGATGCGCTGGAGTTCGTATCGAAGCACAAGGCCATGCTGACGCTGGGCATAAAACCCACCCGCCCCGATACTGGCTATGGCTACATACAGTACGATGTAGAGCAGGAGATAGACAAGGTCTACCGCGTGAAGACCTTTACCGAAAAACCATCGCTGGAGCTGGCCCGCACCTTCCTGAAGAGCGGAGACTTCCTCTGGAACTCGGGCATATTCGTATGGAACGTGCAGACCATAATGGAAGCGCTGGAGCACTTCCTGCCCGAGATGAACGATGTGTTCCTGCAGGCAAAGAACGTGTACAATACCCCTGCCGAGCACGATGCCATAGTAAGGCTGTACCCTCACTGTACCAACATATCTATAGACTATGGTATAATGGAGAAGGCGCGCAATGTATATGTGATACCTTCCTACTTCGGCTGGTGCGACCTGGGCACATGGGAGTCGGCATATGACAACAGCGAGAAGGACTACCTGGGCAATGCCGTGCTGGGCAATAATGTGATGGTGATAGACGCCACCGAGTGTATGATAAAAGCCCCCAACGAAAAGCTGGTGGTGCTGCAGGGCCTGGAGAAATTCATAGTGGTAGACACGCCCGATGTACTGCTGATATGCGAGCGCAACCGCGAGCAGCAGATAAAGGAATATGTGGCCGAAGTGAAACGCAACAAGGGCGACAGGTACCTGTAAAGGGTACTACTTCGCCCTGGCGGCCTTTACCTCATCTATGGTAACGGCAGTACCCGTATTTCCCATATTGGTGTATACATAAGACAGTACGGCTGCTACCTCCTCGTCGTTCAGCTGCTGGGGTGGCATAGTATTGTTATACGTTTTGCCGTTCACCACCATTTCGCCGCTGCTGCCTTTTATCACCTGCAGTATGGTCTTCTCCCTGTTGGCCAGGTAATCCGATCCCGCCAGTGGCGGGTACACATTGGGTAGCCCGTCGCCGCCCGCCATATGGCACTGCGCACAGGCACGCTTGTATATATCTTCTCCGCCGGGCTTCGATGCCTCGGCCTTTACATCATCGGTAGAGAATGGTTGCTTGTCGGTAGTGCTTTCGCTGCTGCCGCAAGACACTGCGAACATTACTGCAAGGGCAGCACAAAATAGCAGGGATACTTTCTTCATGTCAGAAGGGAGGCTTTGTGTGAACGGCGGTAAATTTAGCAAGAAGCAGAAAATAAACACAACTCCTGTACTTTTTCTTTTAGGGTCGGTCGGCAGGCCTGTAGCCGGCATTCTGTATCCACTGCTCTTCGGCGAGGCGGTATTCCACTTCATTTTGCAGGGTCTTGTACAGGGTAGCACCCGTTTTCTCTACCGTCTTTCGCGAGCGGTGGTTGTGGCTGCCTACATGAAAAGATATGGTCTTTGCAAAAGTAAAAGCATGGTCTATCATCAGGCATTTCATTTCCTTGTTGTAGCCATTGGCCCAGCATCTGCGTACCAGGAAGGTATAGCCTATAGCTATGTTACCTGTAGCGGGGTCGTAGTTATAGTAGCGAGAGCTGCCTATTATCTCGCCGCTGATATTATCTATAGCCACAAAGGCGCTCTGCGATGCCATTGCGCTTTCCAGGTAGCGGGCGAATACCTCCGGCATATAGCGGGTACGCTCCGGATGCTGCTCCCATATCAGCGGATCGGCTGCTATATGGTAAAGCGCCTCATGATCGGCAGATAGCATGGGGCGCAGCGTTAGCAGTCCGCCTTTAAGTGTGATACCGGAATGTGGAGACATGAGCATGCGGTGTATATGCGAATATAAGGCCCCTGTGCGCCACGCACCAAAAAAGCCCCTGTGTACACAGGGGCGCAAGGGATATTGGAAGGGGTAATGATGACTATCCTTTTTTAATGCCACGCTTGGTCTGGCGCTTCAGTTTGCCCTGGCTGCGCCACTTGCTGCGGGGCTTGCCGGCCATTGCTGCGGGTACGTCTATCAGGCGGGGTTTCAGTGTCAGCAGGTTACCGGTAGGCCCATCTATCAGCCAGCCTATGCCTGCCGTCAGCAGGGCATCTGCTATCACCATTTTGCCCCACAGCTTGGGTTTCAGCGCTACAGTAGCTTTTTGCCCGGTAGATGGCGAGTACAGCTCTAGCGTGGCTCTTTTTTTGCGGGGCAGCATCACTGCCGTTGTATAGAAGGCCACAGCGCCATTGGTACGGCCATTGGCGGCAAATACCTCGCTTGTCTTACTCAGGCTTTGCCCGTTCGATGATGCCTGTATGTCGCCGGGCGCATCTATGAGGAATACCTCTGTCTTACCCTTCTTACTGGCATTGACGATGGTGGCACAACTGTGAAGCATGGACATAAGGCATATTGCCGATGCGATGGTGATGAACTGTTTCATATTGCTGCGTGTTATTGGTGAGACAATGTTTTGTTTTTCATCAGCAAAACTATCCCGGGGCCAAAGGCCGCCAATCACACTTTAGTTGTATTTTACGGTCAGGCCGGGGCATGGAACGAACCACTCACTATCCCGGCACAGCATGGGAAGCCACCAACAACAACCTGTAGTACATAGCCTGAATGCAGGCGCGCAGCAGATCCTGCGCATACGCGCGGCAGAGCGCTACTCTATGCAGCGTATAGCGGTAATGGAGGGGCAGAGCTATAACATAAGATGCGATGCAGGACAGCGGTGGGTAGATATGGTGATATGGGCATCGCCCAAAGGTTACCCCAACCCGCTGGCGCGCCTCTTCGGTATGCGGGTACACGATGCCAGGTGCTTCTGCCTGTGCGGCGCGTATAACGATGCAGATACAGATGCCTTTGCCATAGGTACGGACCATACCATAGCGCATGTACCCATCAATGGTACACTATCGTTCTTTGCCAATGATGTGCATGGCTACGAATGGAACAACTGGGGCAGTATAGATATAACGGTAACGAGGTTGCAGTGATCACCGCAGCCTGTCGGTAGAGCGTACCAGCTTCTCATCTCCGCGAATGCCTATCGCGGCCAGTACCAGGAATATGATAGCTGCTACGGGCAGCACTGCACCTATCCAGTAATTGCCGTTCACGGGTGGGGGTACGGCATTGTCCAGGCGGGTGATGCGCGAGAGCATGAACGATGTAAAAATGCTATTGTCCAGCACACATACCATGGTCATACGCGCCTGGCGCTTCCGGTTCCTGAACATGAATATGGTGATGAGCGGCAAGGCCGTCATGATAAGCGCTATCAGCAGCGATGGGAAATTATCGGCCACACGCACAGGCGGTATACCATCGGCCCTGTAAAGGTCGAAGAAGAATACGCCCGAGTTCAGAAGTGCGGCTACCAGCAGCCATATCGATTGTTTGCGTTGTATCATATCGTGTCAGGTAGGTCTTAGTTTATCATGTCTTTGCCAAAGTATGAGTGCAGCACAGCAGGCAGTTTTATGCCATCGGGCGCCTGGTTGTTCTCCAGCAGGCAGGCCACTATACGAGGCAGCGCCAGCGAGCTGCCATTCAGCGTATGCACCAGGTTGGTCTTATTGTGGGCATCCTTGTAGCGTATCTTCATACGGTTCGACTGGAACACCTCGAAGTTGGACACAGAGCTTACCTCCAGCCAGCGCTCCTGCGCTGCGCTATATACTTCAAAGTCGTAGGTGAGCGCCGAGGTGAAGCTCATATCGCCGCCGCACAGGCGCAGTATGCGGTAGGGCAGGCCCAGGCTTTTTACCAGCGCCTCTACATGGCTTACCATGCCTTCCAGTGTCTCATAACTGGTGGCGGGGTCGGCTATATGCACTATCTCCACCTTGTCGAACTGGTGCACACGGTTCAGGCCGCGCACATCCTTGCCATAAGAGCCTGCCTCGCGGCGGAAGCAGGGAGAGTATGCGGTCATCTTTACCGGCAGCTCGCTCTCCTGCAGTATCACATCGCGGTATATATTGGTAAGCGGCACTTCCGATGTAGGTATCAGGTACAGGCCGTCGGCGGTCACATGGTACATCTGTCCTTCCTTGTCGGGTAGCTGGCCTGTGCCATATGCTGTTTCCTCGTTCACCATAAAGGGCGGGCAGTGCTCTACATAGCCCGCAGCGGTATTATAGTCCAGGAAATACTGAATGAGCGCACGCTGCAGCTTTGCCCCCTGCCCTATGAACACAGGGAAACCACTGCCTGCTATCTTATTGCCCAGTGCCAGGTCCATCAGGTTATACTTTGCCATCAGGTCCCAGTGGGGCAGCTTCTGTGCGGTCAGGTCGGGCATATCGCCGCCGCTGCGCACCACTACGTTCTCCTCGGGCGTTTTGCCCTCTGGCACGCTGGTATGGGGCAGGTTGGGCAGGCGCACCAGCGCATCGTGCAGTTGCTGTTCCATATCGGCCAGCTGCTGTACCAGGTCTTTTATGGTCTCTTTGTGCTGTGCTACCTGTGCTTTCAGTTGTTCTGCCTGCTCTTTCTCGCCCCTGGCCATATGCTGCCCTATCAGCTTCGATGCACTATTCACCGACGCCGCCAGCTCGTCGTGCGCCAGTTGTATGCGGCGGCGGGTCTCGTCGGCCTCTATTATGGTATCTACGAGTACTACATCCTTGAAGTGCTTCTTGGCCAGTCCCTGCAGTATCAGTTCCTTGTTCTGCCTGAATAAGTGTATGGGCAACATAAATATGGTAGGTATTACTTGCGGCAAAGATAATCTTAATACAGTAACTACCTACGCAGGGCCGTCAGCGTATATCGGGTATGGAGATACCTGTCATTTTGCGGTACAGGTCTATGGCGTACAGGTCTGTCATGCCCGATATGAAGTCTACCACAGAGCGTACATCGCCATACACATCCCTGCCCTTGCCCGTAACGGGAAACTGTGCCGGAATGATCTTCAGTACCTTGCCCGATTTGCTGAGGCCCGGGTGCAGCACGGCCTGCACCAGCTCGCGCAGCAGGCCGCCTATCACATTATAGCCTGCCACTTCTATCTCTACCACAGAGCGGTAGTTATATATGTTCTCTACAGAGAATGTATTGATGCGGCCTATCAGCTCATGGTCGGCAGGGGACAGGCACTTCAGCAGGTCTTTATCCAGGGTGCCTGCCAGCAGTTGCTCCTCATGCGCCATAAAGGCCGCAGCCAGCTTGTCTACCATCAGGCCTATCCAGCGGGCGCGTATGTACTGTACCTTCTGGTTGTCATCGTTTATGGCGGCCAGCTTGCCATCTATATAGCTACGCCTTGTGTATGGCCCTGTCTCCCCGTCGAAGAAGGGCAGGAAGAGGTCCATAAAGGTGTCTGTGCTCACTATGCGCAGGCGGTGGGCATCTTCCAGGTCTATGACCCGGTAGCATATGTCGTCGGCGGCCTCGGTAAGGTATACGAAGGGGTGGCGGGCATATATGTTGCTGCCCTCGGCCAGCCGCGGTATGCCCAGTGCGGCGGCTATCTGCGTATAGGTGTCTATCTCGCTATCGAAGAAGCCCGATTTCTTGGTAGAGATGGAATTTTTATTGAAGCCCTCGGCCGATGTGCAGGGGTACTTTACCAAGGCGGCCAGCGTGGTATAGGTAAGCCTGTAGCCACCGGGCTCGGGCTCGTTGAAGTTGTGCGTGAGTATGCGGAAGGCATTGGAGTTGCCCTCGAAGTATTCCAGGTCGCGGCGCTGGTTGGGAGAGAGGTTGTCCTCTATTATCTTTTTATTGTCGCCCTCCAGCTCCCTGAAAAAGGCGCGTATGGCATCCTCGCCCGAATGACCGAAGGGGGGATTGCCTATATCGTGGGCCAGGCATGCCGATGCTATCACCGATGCCAGCTCGTACCTGTAGAACTCTGTATGCGTCTCGTTGGCGCATGCATGGCGGGCGGCTATCTGCTCTCCTGCGGCCTTGCCCAGCGACCGCCCTACCGATGCTACCTCCAGGCTGTGCGTGAGCCTGTTGTGTACGAATATGGCGCCCGGTAGCGGGAATACCTGTGTCTTGTTCTGCAGGCGGCGAAAGCCCGATGAGAATATGATGCGGTCATAGTCGCGCAGGAAAGAGTTGCGTACAGGATCGGTGCTGTTGCCGCGGGAAGAGCCCGTACGCTGCGTGGTGTATAACGACTGCCAGTTCATATTGTAAATATGCGACAAAATGAGGAGAATGACGGTGGTAAAAGCCCCACCCTACCTCCCCAAAGGGGAGGGGATGGGCTGTGGTCTGCTACGCATTGCAAAAAAATAAGTAGATATGACATAACGGGACCGGTTAACACCCGCACAGGTGTTCCTTCAAAGAGTACCATGCGCAATTTTGAGAACACACATACAAAAAGAGACAGCCTCGCAAGGCTGTCTCTTTTTGTATGACATCTGTATCGCGTTATTTGTTCATCGTGGCCAGGAACTCTTCGTTACTCCTGGTACCGCGCATCTGCTGCAGTAGGAAGTGCATGGCCTCATCGGTATTCATATCCGATATATGGTTGCGCAGCAGCCACATCTTGTTCTGCACATCTTTCTCCAGCAGCAGGTCGTCGCGGCGGGTAGATGATGATGTGATGTCTATGGCAGGGAATATGCGTTTGTTGGCCAGCTTGCGGTCCAGCTGCAGTTCCATATTGCCCGTACCCTTGAACTCTTCGAATATCACCTCGTCCATCTTAGAGCCAGTGTCTATCAGCGCCGTGGCCAGTATCGTCAGCGATCCGCCGTTCTCTATCTTGCGCGCCGCGCCAAAGAATTGTTTTGGTTTCTGCATGGCATTGGCCTCCACACCACCGCTCAGCACCTTGCCGCTGGCAGGGGCCACGGTATTGTGGGCACGCGCCAGGCGGGTTATAGAGTCCAGCAGTATCACCACATCGTGGCCTACTTCTACCAGCCTCTTGGCCTTTTGCAGCGCTATGGTCGATACCTTCACATGCTTGTCGGCAGGCTCGTCAAAGGTCGATGCTATCACCTCTGCGCGTACGCTGCGCTGCATATCGGTCACTTCCTCGGGGCGCTCATCCACCAGCACTATCATCAGGTAGCACTCGGGGTGGTTGGCGGCTATGGCATTGGCCACTTCCTTCAGCAGCATGGTCTTACCGGTCTTTGGCTGTGCCACTATCAGTCCGCGCTGGCCCTTACCTATAGGGGTAAAGAGGTCCATGATGCGGGTGCTGTAGTTGTTGGCAGTACTGGTGAGGTTCAGCTTTTCGAAGGGGAATAGCGGAGTGAGGTAATCGAAAGGTACGCGGTCGCGTATCTCGTCGGGCAGCTTGCCGTTTATGGTCTCTACCTTCAGCAGGGCAAAGTACTTCTCGCCTTCCTTTGGCGGGCGTACATGACCTTTCACGGTATCGCCTGTCTTCAGGCCGAAGAGCTTTATCTGCGATGGCGACACATATATATCGTCCGGAGAGCTGAGGTAATTGTAGTCGCTGCTGCGCAGGAAACCATAGCCATCGGGCATCATTTCCAGTACGCCCTCGCTGGCCACCACCCCCTCGAATTCCAGGTTGAAGGTGCTCTGCTGCTCGCGGCGGTTGTTATTATTATTGTTGTTGTTCCTGTTGAATTGCTGCTGCTGGGGGCGATCCTGGCGTACAGGCTCGGCGTCGGGCGCCTGCTGTGGCTGCTGCACCTCGGGATCAGGAGTAGGCATTATTATGCCCGACCCCTCTGCTGTTGCCGCTGCCTCATCGGCAGTATCTGTATCTTCCTCTGCGGCAGGGGCCTGTTGTGCAGGCACGGGGCGTGTCAGTTTCTGGTATGCACGGTGGGGCGAGTCTTCACGCTGTTTGCGCAGTTTGCGTTTTCTTTCGCCATCTGCGCCTGCAGTTGCCGGTTGTTCTGCCTCGGTAGCGCTTGCGGGCTCTTCAGCGGCAGGGGCCTGTGGTGCGGGTTCGGCTACCGGTGCTTCTTCAGCTGCGGCAGGGGCGGCCTCTTTGGCTTCCTTCGGCTTGCGGCCGCGTTTCTTTTTGGGTTCTTCGCCGGCTACCGCGGGTACGGCAGCCTGCTTGTCCAATATCTGGTATACCAGCGTCTTCTTGTCCAGCTTCGATGGCTCGGCTATCTTGAGTGAGTCAGCTATATCTATAAGCTCAGGAATGAGCATATCATTTAGCTGCATAATGTCGTAAGGCATGCTTGTGTTTTTTCCTGAATGATCTTGTATCGTGTGAATGGTCGGTGACCGTAGAACTTAATGATGAATGGCAATTGAAAAAAGGAATTTCGTGTTGGGGGAACGGAATGAAAGGAACGAAGAAATACCGGTTCCTTATTGCAAGATTACAACTGTTTTTTTAAAAAATAAAAAAAAAGAACAGTTCATGCTTCCGCATCGTACCATAATGCAAAATAAAATACTATGTATATCAATAAGTAACAAGCAACAAAGACACCTTGTTACGAACAATAGCCCGGCCTGCTAGAATGCCGACTGGAAGCGGATGCATGCCTTTATGAGCGCTATGGCCACTATACTTTCTGTAGGGAACTCCACAGGCTGGTGGTGCCTGTTCTCCGACACAAAACGGATGTATCCTTCCCTATCGGACCGCTGTATGTATTTGGCAAAGAAATACTCATCGCCCCTGTGCCTGATGGCCGCCAGGTACATCTCTCCCCATATTATGTTGCTTTTGTCGTGTATCTCTTTGTACAGTACCAGGTCGCCGCTTTTCAGCAGGGGGTACATGCTGTCACCGGTTATGCGCAGCGCCCCGTCGCAGTGGGGCATATCGGGCAGGCTTATGAGCTCTATGGGTATGTGCCGCTGGCGCACGGTATCGCACAGCAGTTGCTTCACACCGGCCGTAGCGTCTATATCGTAGAGGGGTACGGGCAGCGGGCTGCACCGCATATGCCTGCGCTGGCCATATGGCCAGCGTCTTCTCTGTGGCAGTATGGTGCAAGTGGCGCCGGTGGTGTCTTCTCTCTGTGTTATGCGGCCTTTGTACCGGCGCAGCATATGCGCGCTTGTATCATAGTGTTCTGTTCTCATAGGGTGGGTATAAAAGGGTAGTTCTCTTTACGAAATTATCGAAATGCCCCCTCCTCTACAGCCGCCACAGCAAGAATGTGGATAAGACCCGGCAGGCCGCAAGATGTGTGGAAAAAGAACGAAAAAAGGCCGCCTCATGGAGAGAGACGGCCTCGTTCTATATTCATTCAGTATACGCTGCCTACCAGTCGGGGTGGTCGGCGTTCCAGTGTATGCGTTCCCCGGTCTTGCCCAGGCCAAAGAGCTTGTTCATGCGCATAGTAAGCCCTATCTCGTTGTACGGGCCGGCTATGTGGTAGTACGAACGGCCGTAATGTATCATGAATTTATTGAGGTTGATACCTGCGCCAAAGGAGAAGCCTGCTATACCCTGCACCGTTTGCAGGGCCAGCTCGCGGCGCCGCAGCACATTGTACGATCCCGTTATGGTTATGCGGTCGCCAAGTGTTATCTCTGCCCCGAATATGAAGTGGCGGAACAGCTTATCTGTGAAGTACGACTTCGTTTTTTTGTTGCTGTCTATGGTCGATACCAGGGTGTTCGTGTTCTGGTCGTCGGGGTTGTCGTACCGTATGTCCCACTCGTACAGGTGGTGTATGGTGGTGAACAACCGCAGCGGCACATGCTTCAGCCGTTTCGATACGCCTATCTGCAGGTCGAAGGGTATGGGCTCTGCGGGGTTCTCGGGTATGTACCTATCCAGCATCACGCCCATGTTCTTGGCCACTATCCCTATATCCCACATCGATGCCGTGTCGTAGTAATTCACGCCCACATCCATCATGGCAGCCGTGGCGCGCTGTGTATACAGGGCAGAGTGTGCGAACTTCAGGTTGGCGCCATACCGCCAGTGCTCGCGGTAGCTGCGCGATGCGCCCAGGCTCACCGCATAGTCTATAGCGTTAAAGGAGCCCTCTTCCGTGCCTATGGTATTGGTCTTGGTAAAGCTGCCATAGTTCAGGTATTGCAGGCCGAACGCAAAAGATGTGTTCAGCTTGTCTACATGATAGCCATAGTTCAGGTTCGATGAGCTGATACCCGCATACAGCCCGTTATAGTTCAGCTGCAGCTGGTTGTGCAGCCCGGGGCGCATCAGTGCGGGGTTCTGCACGGCAAGCGATATATCGCTGCCGGGATTGGCCACGCTCATACCCCCCAGCGCCGACACATGCGGCGAGTTGGACATGCGCAGAAATTCGAACGCGAACTGTCCGCCGGTCACCTGCGCATGCGTGTATACACCCGCTAACAGCGCGCCGGCAAGTAGGGTAAAGGTCTTTCTGATATTTGGTAGTTGTCCTGTCCGCATCTCCATTCTTGTGAAAATATCCCATTAAGAACGCAGGGATATCTCAAATATTGCCCGGTATACTATTGCTGTCCGGCAGCTTTTTGCATGTCCTCTATTATGCGCGCGCTTACACCCGTATTAGAGAAACCACCATCGTGGAACAGGTTCTGCATGGTGAGCATGCGCGTAAAGTCGCTGAAGAGCATGGTGCAGAAGTCGGCACAGGCCTCGGCGCTGGCATTGCCCAGGGGCGACATCTTCTCGGCATAGTCGTAGAACACATCGAAGCCCGATACGCCCGAGCCCGCCGTGGTAACCGTAGGCGACTGTGATACCGTGTTCACACGCACCTTTTTGGCAAAGCCATAGTGGTAGCCAAAGCTGCGGGCTATGCTTTCCAGCACGGCCTTGGCATCAGCCATGTCGTTATAGCCGGGAAATGTACGCTGGGCGGCTATATAGCTCAGCGCCACTACCGATCCCCATTCGTTTATGGCATCGGCCTTCATGGCCGCCTGCAGCACCCTGTGCAGCGACAGGGCCGATATATCCAGTGTCTTCAGAAAATTCTCGTGGTTGGTATTGGTATAGGGTATGCTCTTGCGCACATTGGGCGACATACCTATAGAGTGCAGTATGAAGTCTACCTTACCACCCAGTATCTCCATGCTTTTCTGCATCAGGTTGTCCAGGTCGGCATCCGATGTGGCATCGGCGCCTATCACTTCTGCATTACATTCTTTGGCCAGTTCATTTATCTTGCCCATGCGCAGCGCTATGGGGGCATTGGTCAGCACTATCTGTGCGCCATTGGCCACCGCGCTCTGGGCGGTCTTCCAGGCTATAGAGCGTTCGTCCAGCGCCCCGAATATGATACCTTTTTTTCCTTTCAGCAGTTGAGATGACATAATATCGCTTTGGTGTGTTAGTGTTATGTATGGCCGTAGACCGTACCATACGGGATGGTAAAAGTAGAAAAAAGAAAATAAACACCCCCTATACGAGCCGTAAAAGGGGGTGTGCAATATGGAATATGCGAGGCACTAATAGGTCTCGTATTGTATATCGTAGGTATATGTGTACTTGTTCAGGTATTTATCCCTCAGATCCACGGTGGTTTGCTTTATCTTGCTGTCAGAGTCGTACTCGTAGGTTATGTAGGCATTCTTATCGGGCGATGATATGGACTCTACCAGGTGCTTGTTCATGTATATGTTCTGGCCATATTTGGTGAACGACTCCAGCTGCATATAGTCGCCTATACGGTTGGCGTTCTCGGTCCAGAAGTGGTAAGACTGGTTGCTCCACTCCCATGCAGGGTATACCAGCGAATCCTTGTACTGCAGCGTATCATCTACCCACAGCTGCATAGGCTGGTTGGGGTCGTAGGTGCTGAAGGTGTGGCTGAATGACATAAGGTCCTCTACATGGCCATAAGACTTAGGCGTCTGTATCCAGTCCAGGTCCAGCCCCTGCACCAGGTCGTTAAAGTTCGCATCCAGCTTGCTGGGGTACTGCTTCAGCAGGTCGCCGTCCACCGATGTATAGATGACCGAAGAGCTCATGGTCACATTACGGTTGTTGGCGGCCGTCATTATATCGCGCGACATCAGTTTGCCCAGGTATTCGAAATTGTGCTTTACAGTGGCATTGTTCACGCCCGGGGTAAAGGTGGTGACTATGAAGCCGTCAGAGTTCTTGATGAAGGTATCGCGCTCCACTACGCTTTTCAGCAGTATGTCTGTTATGGTCTTGAAAATCGTATCGTTCCTGTAGCTGAAATCTATGCGCTTGTGTATCTCTTCAGAGTCGTTGCCGGTGTATATTATCTGTACCACCCTGTTGTTCTCATCGTAGTAGAACCTGAAGCTCTCCGTTATCTTGCTGATGGCCAGCGGTACAGGCACACTCATATCTATGGTGGTTATCCTGTTGTAGCCCAGCATACGCACATTGTTCGGCGTAGGGGCAAAGGAGTGTACCCTTTTTTTGCACGAAGTACCCATGACCGCCATTAGGATGAATAGGACCGCTATGTACAACAAATTATTTTTCTTCATAAAGCATCTTCGTTAGAAACTCAAAAATAGTAAATAGGCATCAATTGTCAACACCCCACTGCATCAAAGATGCGGCAGGTCATTTCTTACCAAAAGACAGTAACTCTGCACTAAAGGTTTGCTACTGTTGCAATTGTATGGCAAAGTCTGTCAGCAACCGGGCCACACCTGCCATATTGTTCAGGCTTATTTCCTCTGCGCGGTCATATATGTCGTGGTAATAGCCCTTGCCGCCTATGGTATACATGAAGAAGGCGGGCACGCCCTTTTCAGAGAAATGATAGTGGTCGCTGTTGGCGGCCTTGCCACGGGTCTTTATCTCCGGCAGGTATCTATGCTCCTCGTTTATGGCCGTTAATTTTGAGAATTGCCAAGGGAAAACCGTAGCATTCACCACCGTGGCCCCGCCGGTAGCATCGCCCATTATATCTACATTAAGGAGCATTCTTATCTTCCGCAGCGCAAAGGGCGGGTGCTCTGTAAAATAGGCCGACCCCAGCAGGCCAGCTTCCTCCCCGCTGAACGCTATGAACACCATAGTGAACTTTTGCGGGTGCGCGGCAAAATACTCGGCCAGGTACAGCAGCATGGCCACGCCACTGGCATTGTCGCTGGCGCCGGGAAAAACGGCATCGCCCATGCGCCCCAGATGGTCGTAATGGGCAGAGAACACTATTATGCTGTCCTTGAGCTCGCCCGGCACCTTCCCTATTATATTGAAGTTCTCATACTTCGGCACCACCTTGCTCTCTATGTTCATGTCGGCGGTGGTCACATTGGCAGGCAGTACCGAGTCGTATACATATATGATGGTGGCATCCGCCAGGTCCTGGGCTACCGTCCACGACTGTTTTGTCTTTACAGGCACTATGAAGCAGCCTTGTGGCAGAACGGTATAGAGCAGGCTTGCCCGTATACCGGCCACCTTGCAGAAGCTGTCGGCATTCTGCAGCAGGTATATGGTCTTTTTGTCCAGGTCGGCGGCGGCTTTCTTCCATTCCTCTACTGTAGCATAGGTGCTTATATCCTTCTGCGCCACGCGCATCTTACTGCATTTGAATGGTGGGCTACCGGCATCTACCAGGTAGTCGCGGCCGGGTACCAGCTTTTTGCCGTTCAGCGCCACATCTGCCCGGCCGGGAAAGGTGTTCACCGAAAAGTGATAGCTCTGCCTGTAAGATCTCATGCCCGATATCCGCTCCAGCCGATACCTGCGAAACTGCTGCTCTATATACTCGGCGGCCAGTTCCACGCCCTCATTCACATAGCCGCGGCCATGCATATTGGGTGCGGCCAATATGTTTATATGACTGCGCAGTATCTTTTTTATCTCGTTACTATCGGGCTGTGCAGCAGCGCGGCCTGCTATGAGCAACAACAATACACATACGCGAATGGCAGGCAACATCTTCATAAATGACCGGTAAAAAGGAATACGCTCAAAAATAGATAATATCATTCTAGCTCTGCAAGATCTATGTCCAGCACCTCGTAGTTCTTGTCGCGCCAGTGGTAATGCCACCATTCTGTAGGCACAAAGTTGAAGCCATGTTTCCACATCAGCCCCTTCAGCAGCCTGCGGTTCGCCAGCACCTGTGCAGGCAGCGCTGCGAATGCATGGTGAGCGCTATCGGTAAAGTTGTCGAAGCCCGTGCCCATATCCAGCTCGCGCCCGGTGCGCAGGTCGGCCAGTGTCAGGTCGGCAGCTATACCCCTGTTGTGGTGGCTGCCCCTTCGCGGGTTGGCCACATATCTTTTATCGGTGGTAGCGTTCCACAGGGCCACGGTCACGCTGTAGGGGCGATAGGCGTCGTATATCTTCAGGCACAGCCCTTTCTTTGCCAGCTCTTCCTGCACTTTTTTCAGCGCTTCGGCCGGGCGGCGGCGCATATAGGCCGCTGCTTTTTTGTATTGGGGTCTGCCGGTAAAATTATTGGGGGTTGCATAGCGTATATCCAGCAATATGCCGGGTATCACCTGCCTTAGCGGCACCATTTCCTTGCCGGGGTCGGTGGCAGTGGTTGTGTTGAGCGCTGCGCGTGTGGTTATGGCAGGCGGTCTTTGCTGGCAACGGCCGGTAATATCGCCTGCCAGCAATAGCAACAGTAGAAAGGCCCGGCCGTACATTTATTTCAGTTCTTCGTAGTCTATATAGTCGCCATCTATATTGGCCTTCTTAGCGGCCGGGGGCGGCGTGGCTTTCGTCTCGTTCATCTTGCGTTCCATTTCGCGCATCTGGTCCTGCATGCGGCGCATATGGTCGTTCGTCACAGAGGTGATGCGGAACAGCGGCAGCAGGTAAGAGAATACCACCCTGAAGATGAGCCCGAACACGAATAGCCAAAATATCAACCTTAGCATAATGCACAAAGGTAGCTTGTTCGGCGTATTTATTGCCTAGAGGAGTGTTAATATATACTGCCTGCCGCAGGTGAGGCATACGGCTATCGCCATCTGTTCTATATTCGCAGCATGGCAGCATGGCTCAGGCTCATACGGTGGCAAAATCTGCTCATCATCTTGCTAACGCAGGGGCTGGCGTGGTGGTGCCTGGTATGGCCTGCTGCGCCGCAGGTGCTACACCCTGTCGGTTTCCTGCTGCTCAGCTTGTCTACCATGCTTATAGCCGCTGCGGGCTACATTATCAACGACTATTTCGACATCAAGATAGACCAGGTGAACCATCCCGAAAAGGTGGTGCTGGGCAAGGTGATACCCCGCAAAACGGCCATCATAGCCCATACCCTCATCAATGTAGTGGCCATAGCACTGGCAGGTAGCGTGGCCCTGGCCGCCCGCCACCCCGAATGGCTGGCGCTGCAACTGACCTGTACCGCCCTGCTGTGGGTATACTCTACCACCTATAAGCGGCGGTACATGAGCGGCAACATCATTGTATCGGCCCTTACTGCCTTTACGGTAGTGGCCCTTTTCGTGTACGAGCCGCGCCTGCACCTGGCGGCCGGTGCGCCCCTCACCCGCAGTCGTGCTGCACTCTCTTCCCTCCCGGTATGGATACTGGCAGTATATGCCTATTTCGCCTTCATGCTCACCTGGGTGCGCGAGATAGTGAAGGATATGGAA
Organism: Nemorincola caseinilytica; assembly: GCF_039540515.1. Lineage (NCBI taxonomy): Bacteria > Pseudomonadati > Bacteroidota > Chitinophagia > Chitinophagales > Chitinophagaceae > Nemorincola > Nemorincola caseinilytica. The sequence goes on from NZ_BAABFA010000007.1 coordinate 139,745, forward strand.
GACATAGAGGGCGATGCCGTCGACGGCTGTGTGACCATGCCCATAAAGCGCGGGCTGGGCTATGCGGCCTGGTTCGCATCGGCGCTGGCGGCGCTGGCTATCATACCCCTGGTGATATGGGGCGTAGTGCTGCTGCAGTATGAGTACACTATGCTGGGTACATACATACTGGCTTTGCTGGCTTTGCCACTGGCCGTTTGGATAGGCTATCTATGGCGTGGCCCCGCGGGCCCGGCGCACTACCATGCCGCCAGCCGTATGCTGAAGGTGATAATGCTACTGGGCATATCCTCTCTACTGATCTATAAATTTCAATAACGAAAAATGCAGCAGATAATACTTGCATCGCAGTCGCCCCGGCGCAAACAACTGATGGAAATGGCCGAGCTGGAATTCAGCATCATAGTGGCCGATGTGGACGAGACCAATCCACCCGGTATGCCGGGCGAGGAGGTGCCCGCCTTCCTGGCGCGCAAAAAAGCCGATGCTGTGTCGCACCGCACACCGGGGGCCATAGTGGTATCGGCCGATACCATAGTATTGCTGGATGGCATGATACTGGGCAAACCCCGCGATGCCGCCGATGCTGCCGGTATATTGGGTATGCTATCGGGCCGCATGCACAGGGTCATAACCGGGGTGTGCATTCGTAAGGATGACATGGAAAAGGTATTCTCGGTAACTACAGAAGTATATTTCCGCAAGCTGAGTGCAGAACAGATAGACCACTACATAAGCCGGTACAAACCGTACGACAAGGCCGGGGCCTATGCCATACAGGAATGGATAGGCGCTACCGGTATAGAAAAGATAAATGGCGACTACTACAACGTGATGGGCCTGCCCATAGGCGATGTGCTGCATGTACTAAAGGCAGACTTCGGCATATAGCTACCTCTATAGAAAAGATCAGTTATTGGATATCAGCGTCAGCTGCAGTGCCGATACCCCCGTGCCCGATGTAGTACCCGTGAGCATCAGGGTATATATCTTGCCCGCTGCCAGTGTCCTGGTGTTCAGAGATACCACTGTGCTCAGGTTCGATGGGTCGCCCGCCTTCAGGTCATATACACCTGCTATCACCTCCCTGAAGGGGCTCACCTCCATAGTGGTCACGGCAGAGTCTATCACATTGTTGCCCGCATTGGCAGTTACGTTCAATCCATCGGGGCTCAGGTTCACAAAGCGTATCTTGGCCCCATTGCTGCCTGGTGCCGTCAGGTCGTCGGTAGTGAAAACGAAGGTGGGGGATGTTACTATACCTCCCGCAAATGCCGAATAATGCTTGCCTGTCTCTATGGTCACCGTCTTGCTGGCCACGGGCGTACCTACATTGGTAAGGTAGTAGTCCAGCTTTACCGATGTACCTGCGCCTATGAGCCTGTAGCCCGAATTGCTGGGGAAGGTAAGGTTCAGCGCGCCCGATACGTTCCGGTCATCGGCCTTGGCATCTATGCCGGGAAGGGTGCCTGCGCAGCCGTTCACGAACATCACACTGGTACTGGTGTTGGTGGTGTTATCTTTCTTTTTGCATGCATGCAGCGATACCAGCAGCGACAACACCAACGAGGACAGCAATATTCTTTTCATAAGCAGGAGCGATCTTATACGTCAAATATACAGAAAAAAGTTCCCTGCCATCTATTTGCCGCCCGGTAGCGGCAAATACCTCGCCATGCCCCACCGTTTGCTGCCATTGGCATATATTGCATCTGCTTAGGATATGGTATTCAGCAGCATTGCTTTTCTATTCTATTTCCTGCCACTGTTCTTCCTGCTCTACTACCTGGCCCCGGCACGGTACAAGAACGCGGTGATACTGGCAGGCAGCATGCTTTTCTATTCGTGGAGCGCTCCGCGTTTCCTGTTCGTGATACTGGGTACTACACTGGCAGACTTCTATGTGGTGCGGCAAATGGGCAATACCCGGGCACGGTCCACGCGCAGGGCACTACTGGCAGCATCAGTACTGCTGAATGTGGGCCTGCTCTTCTACTTCAAATACTCCAATTTCTTTGTCGACAACCTGAATCATGTGCTGGCGGCAATGGGTATAGGTACTGTAAAATGGCTGCAGATAGCCCTGCCCGTGGGCATTTCTTTCTATACCTTCGAGACCATTACCTATGTGGTGGATGTGTATCGCGGTACGCATAAGCCACTTACTAAGTTCGGCGATTACCTGCTCTATATCATCTTTTTCCCCAAGCTCATAGCCGGTCCCATCATTCGCTTTCACGAGTTCGCATCGCAGGTACATGGCCATATCGGTCACGACCATATGGACAACCGCCTACGCGGCTTTTACCGTTTTGTGCTGGGCCTGTCAAAAAAAGTGCTCATAGCCAATGTGCTGGGCGCTGTGGTAGACGATATACTGTCCATCAACAGCTATGCCCGGCTCGATTCCATTACCGCATGGGCGGGCGCGCTGGCCTATACCTTCCAGATATACTTCGATTTCTCCGGCTACTCCGATATGGCCCTTGGCCTTGGGCAGATGATGGGCTTCCGCCTGCCCGAGAATTTCAACGACCCCTATACCGCCACCTCCATCACAGACTTCTGGCGGCGCTGGCACATCACCCTCGGCGCATGGATGCGCAACTATCTCTATATACCCCTCGGTGGCAACCGTGCAGGCAAATGGCGTGTCTACTTCAACCTGTGGCTGGTATTCGTGGCCTCCGGCCTGTGGCATGGGGCTGCATGGGCCTTCCTGCTGTGGGGCATGTATCATGGTTTTTTCCTGGTGGTAGAGCGGCTCTTCCTGGGGCGCTGGCTGGCGCGGCTGGGCAAGCTCTCTGTGCTCTATACTTTCATAGTGGTGGTGGCAGGCTGGGTGCTTTTTCGTATAGAGTATGTGCGGCCCTCGGCGCAGTACCTCTCGCGCATGTTCATCTGGCGGCCATACAACAGCCTCTGGTTCTTCGATGGCGACTTCTGGCCCATCATGTGCATAGCCGCCTTTTTCTCCTTCATCACCCTTACCCGCGCGGGCAGGTGGTGCCAGCAAAAGGTATTTTACGATGCATATACCCCCGGCCGCCATATGCTGATGACCACCATCACCGCACTGTTGCTGATGGTATGTGCCGCGCGTATAACGGCAGGCAACTTTAACCCCTTCATCTATTTCAGGTTCTAGGTATGGCAGGCAGGTATAAGATATGGTTGTTCGGTGTGCTGGCAGTGCTGGTCTTTGCACCTATGGCGCAGCATGGCCTTGGGCTCTACAAGAGCCGCCCGCTGGATGGCGCCGTTACCATAGCGCCCGATGCGCAATGGAGCATGCGCGCATGGTGGAATGGCGAATACCAGGATGCCAAAAATAAGTATCTCAACGACAACATGGGCTTCCGGCCCGACCTAGTACGGCTGAACAACGAGATAGACAACAGGCTCTTCCGCAGGCTGCATGCCAACAATGTGGTGATGGGCCGAGATGGCTGCCTGTACGAGCAGGGTTATATAGATGAATATACCGGGCTGGAATACCAGAAAGACAGCATCATACGCCGCCAGCTCATACGCCTGAGGCGTGTGCAAGATACGCTGGAGCAACTCGGTAAGACCTTCGTCTTCGTAGAGGCCGCATCAAAGGCCTACTACTATCCCGATAAGTTCCCGCGCGGTATACGCAACCGCAGGTATCGTACCGCTACTACCTATGGCAAGCATATTGCGCTCTGCGACTCGCTGGGTATACAGCACATCGATGCCAATGCATGGTTCGCTTCGCAACGTGGCAAAGATGGCAAAGACAAACTGTTCTCGCTCACGGGTACACACTGGTCTTTATATGGCTCGCTGCTGGTGGCCGATAGTCTTTCGCGCTACATAGAGCTCAGGCAAAATATCCTGCTGCCTTCGCTGTACATACAGGAAATGAGATACTCTGATGTGCCGCGATATACTGATGATGACATAGCGCGCGGCCTGAACCTGCTGAGCAGACCACCGCGCGAAACGCTCTGCTATCCCGAATATGACTTTATGTACAGCAACCCGCGCACTACGCGGCCAAAGATGATATTCATAGGCGACAGCTTCCTGTGGACGATGGCCGACAACAAATATATGCGCTCGGTAAGCGAGGGATGGGAGTTCTGGTACTACAACAGCGAAGTATGGACGGCAAAGAGCGGCGACAAGCCCTACCCTATGGACACCTACGACTGGAAAACATCGCTACAGCAGGCCGATGTGGTAGTGGCCATGTATGGCACCATCAACCTGAAGACCTTCTGGGACCAGCATTCATTCATAGAAATGATGTACACGCATTTCTACGGCAACCAATAGTTGGCACTATGCCTGCCGCAGCGCCAGGAAAAAGGTAGCGCCCTTGCCCTCTGTACTCTCTACCCACATCTCACCGCCATTCAGTATGGCGAATTCGTTGCAAAGCATCAGGCCTATACCGGTGCCCTTCTCATTGTTGGTGCCGGGTGTACTGTTCACCGGCGTGAAGATGCGCGTCAGCATATCGGGCGTTATGCCTGTACCATTATCCTTTACCGACAGTACCACATAGCCCGGTCTTATATGGGTATCGGCAGCTATCTCTACCTTGCCACCATCGTGCGTGTATTTCACTGCATTGGTGATAAGGTTGCGCACTATGAAGTCGAAGTGCGTGGCATCGGCCTGTACATTCAGGTCTCCGGCTACTTTATTGACAATGGCTATGTCTTTTTCTTCCAGCGCCAGCTTTTTCAGCGCCAGGTCCTGCATCACATAAGTGCTCACGTTCACGGTCTCTTTCTGCAGCATGATGCCCTTCACCAGCGACTGCCCCCACAGCAGCAGTTTTTCCAGCATCTCTATCAGCTCCTTGGTATGAGCGCGCATATTGTCCAGCAGGAACTGTTTCTCATCATCGGGCGTCTCGGGGTCTTCGTATATGTCCAGTATCACAGGTATGCGAGCCACTGGGCCGCGCAGGTCGTGCGCTATTATAGAGAACAGCTTGTCCTTCATGCCGTTCAGTTGCTGCAGCGCTGCCTCCTGTGCCCGCAACTTCCGGTTCAGCATCACCGACCGCCTGGTGAATATGAACAGTATGATGAAGAGCACACCTACCCCCAGCAGTATGCCCAGGTACAGATTGCGCTGGGCGGTACGCTTCATGTGCTTCACTTCCAGGTCCTTTACCTTGCTGTTAGAGCGTTCCAGCTCATATGTGGCCAGCAGGCCGTTTATCTCCGAGGTCTTATTGGTAGCAAAAAGGCTGTCGGTCACCTGTGTCCTCATTTGCGATGCCTCCAGCGCCTCTTTATACTTGCCCAGGCGTTTGTACACATCTACCTGGTGCTCGTATACCGTTGCCATAAAGGTCTTGTTGCCCATTTGCAGGGCTATCGCCAGGGCCTCGTTCAGCAGTCCGGCCGCCGTGGCCGGGTCGTTCTCCTTTATTATCACGGCCATCTCCTGCAGCGTATTGGCGGCCAGTTCGGGTATGTTGTTCTTGCGTGCCATTGCCAGCGCCTCTTTCAGGTAGCTCAGTGCTTTATCGGGCTGGCCGTTCTCCAGGTAGTACTGGCCTATGTACGTCAGCGATTCCACATGCGCCGTTATGAAGCTCGGGTGGTCGCTCAGCTCCAGGTTGCGCAGAAAGCACTCTATGGCCTTTTCATTCTGCCCCGTCATGGCATACTGCACACCTATCATATTGTACAGCCCCAGTATCTTGTCAGACAATGGCATCTTGCCGGCCATATCCGATGCTATCTTCAGGTACTTGCCAGAGTTCGCCGTATCGCCCGTCTGCATGTATATGGTGGCTATGTTCATATAGCCGGTGAGCGCCACATCGGTATTGCCCAGTGTTTCCTCTAGCTTCAGCGATTCTATGAGGTACTTTATGGCGTTCTCATAATTACCCACACCGGCCTCCAGCGCGCCCAGGTTGCCTATAGTGGTGGCTATGCCCGGCTTATAGTTCAGGTCTCTGTATATGCTTAGTGCATATTGGGTACGCTGCCGGGCTATATCCATTCGCCCCTGGTTCTGGTCTATTATCGATAGCTGGTCTATGATGTGCGCCTCGCCCAACCGGTAGTTGCGCTGCCTGAAGTAGGCGATCCCCTTGTCCGAATAATATTTCAGCGAGTCTATATTGTGGCGGGCATAATGTCTCAGCGCATCTCGGTATACCTCAGCTCGCGCCGAATCGTTCTTCGCTGCATTCAGCCGCCGCTCAAAGTCGAGTTTGTCTACCTGTCCATAGCACACTACGGACACCAGTATATATAGCAAGGCAAGCACAGGTCTTTTCATGCGCTAATGTGTGTTGTTCTACAAATTAACTACCACCGCACCAATAACCAAATGTTATTCACTATAATAACATTCCATTTTCAAGCGCCGTCAGTAGCTCTTGTATACATGTATATACATGTGCCAGCTCTTCTTTCGTTATGCAGTATGGGGGAAGGATGTAGACCACATTTCCTAATGGCCTTAGTATCATCTTCTTGCCTATGAAGAAACGGTAGATGGCATCGCGCAGTGCGCTGTGGTAGGTGGTAGTATCGGCACGCAGTTCTATGGCCAGTATGGTGCCTGCCTGTCTTATATCGGCTATCATACCGTGGCCTGCCAGCGTGACCGCAAATGCAGCATGTGCCTCCACTATCATCCTGCGCGCAGTGGTACAGTCCTCATGCAGCAGCAGGTCCATACTGGCCAGCGAGGCTGCACATGCGGTAGCATTGGCGGTAAAGGAATGCCCGTGATACAGCATGCGGCTGCGGTCATCGTCGTAGAATGCATCGAACACCTCTGCCGTAGTAGCCGTCACACCCAATGGCATCACACCACCGGTAATGCCCTTGGACAGGCATATGATGTCGGGCCGTGTACTCACCTGGTCGCAGGCAAAGAGGGTGCCTGTTCTGCCAAAGCCTGTCATCACCTCGTCATCTATGATGAGCGCGCCATATCGCTTGCACAAGGCAAAGTAGCGCTCCAGCGTAGCGGCATCGTACATGCGCATACCGGCCGACCCCTGCACCAGCGGCTCTGCTATGAAGGCCGCCACATCGCCCGCGGCCAGCACGGCATCCAGCGCACTGATGCTCGCTGCCTCATTGCCTCTTTCGGGGAAGGGTATGAAGGTCACATCGAACAGCAGCTCTGTAAATGCCTCGGTGAAAACGCTCCTGCCACTCACCGCCATTGCGCCAAAGGTATCGCCGTGATAGGCGCCCTCTATGGCCACTATACGCTTGCGCGGCATACCCTTGTTGCGCCAGTATTGTATGGCCATTTTCATGGCCACTTCCACCGCCGTCGATCCGTTGTCCGAATAGAATATCCTGCTCATGTCGGGCAGTATGTGCAGCAGCCTTTCGCCCAGCCGCACAGCGGGCTCGTGCGTAAAGCCCGCGAACATACAATGCTCCATGGTGGTCATCTGCTCTGCCACCTTCTGCGCTATATACTTATTGCCATGCCCATGCAGGCATACCCACCACGATGATATGGCATCTACATACCTGTTGCCCTGCTCATCTACCAGGTACACACCCTCACCCCTTACCATAGCTATGGCCTCGGGCCATGCCTTCATGGGCGTATAGGGGTGCCACATTATCTTGCTGTCGCGCTGCGATATGTTCATGTTCTGTACGTCTATATTTCCATTATGCCGGTCACTTACCACCTCCCTCTCCTCGGGAGAGGGCCGGGGAGAGGCTCTTCATCATCACCTCAGTAAAGGTGTCCCAGCTATATTTTCTCTTCTCTGCCAGTATGTTCTCTTGCAGGTCGGGTATAGCGCCACCCTCAAAGAATTTCAGTACCGCATCGGCTATGGCTGTTGGGTTCGGCTCTGCCACATAGCCTACCTTGCCATCAGGCACTACCTCTGCCAGCCCGCCCACATTGGTCACTACCATCGGCTTCTCAAAGTGGAAAGCTATCTGTGTGATACCGCTCTGCGTGGCATGTTTGTAGGGCTGCACCACCAGGTCGGCCGCGCTGAAGTAGTAGCGCACCTCGCTATTGGGTATGAAGTCCGTTCGCAGGTGTACTCTGCTTTGTAAATTATGTTTTGCTATCAGCTCATTGTTAAGGGCCTCTACATCCTTGTTGTAGTATTCGCCTGCCGCTATCAGCTCTATACCTGCCTGCTGCATACGCGTGTCCGCCATGGCCTGCAGAAGCAGGTCCAGCCCTTTGTATTCGCGTATGAAGCCGAAGAAAAGCATATACCGTTTCGCCGGGTCCAGCCCCAATTTGGCACATGCCTCGTCCTTGCTTACGACCTCGTTGTAGCTGTCGTATATAGGGTGGGGCGAGAAGGCGGCAGGCTTGTCGGTGAATGTCCTTACATCCTTCAGCACATCTTTGCTCATGGTCACAAAGGCATCTACCGCGCCTATGAAGTACTGCGTGAATTGCTTATCGCCCGGCCGCTGCTCGTGGGGTATTATATTGTCCACTATGCACAGCACTTTGGTGTTGCCATTCTTTTTGGCCCTGCGCAGTATAGTGCCAAAGGCAGGCCCCATAAAGGGCAGCCAGTACTTTACTATTACCAGGTCGTAGCGTTCTTTGTTCATGCTGCTGCCTGTGTTCAGCCAGTTCAGCGGATTCACAGAGTTCACAGCAGTGCGTATATCCAGTCCCTCGGGCGCAGGCTCATCGGTATACTGTGTCTTGCCGGGGAACAGGAAGCCCGGGTACTGCAGCGAGAAAGACCATATGGTCACCGTATGGCCCTGCTGCTGCAACTGGTAGGCAAGCCGCTCGTTGAAGGCCGCCAGTCCGCCTCTCAGCGGGTGCGCCGTGCCCAGTATGGCTATCTTCATGAGAATATGATCTTAAGGTCCTGCTGTGCTTTTTCGTAGTCTACAGGTATGCCTATGTCTATGAAATAGGCTTCACTTTCAAAGCCGTAAAATCTTCCTTCCATCGTATACCGCTCCAGGTAGGCTTTCTCAAAGGAGTGTTTCGCGGGCAGTTGTTTGCCCAGGTAGTGGCGGGTATCTACTATATACACACCTGCGTTTATCATTCCTTCTTCGCGGTACTGTTTCTCCTCGAACGATGTGATGCGGCCATGATCGTTGGTCACTACTATGCCATACCTGTCAAAGGCATACATCTTCTTCAGCCCCAGGGTGGTGCCGGCATGCATAGAGCGGTGGTATTCCATCTGCGCGCGCAGGTCGGCCATGAACATGGTATCGCCGTTCAGTACTATCACATGGTCGCTCACGGCATCTTTTATTGCCAGTTGTATGCCACCGCCGGTGCCCATAGGCTCCTGCTCCACCACATGGTCTACCACGAAGGGCGGCGTTTGCTGTGCCAGCCACTCCAGTATCACCTCGTGCTTGTAGCCCAGCGACAGTATAACGCGAGTACAACCCTGCGTGCCCAGGTAGTCGAACAGGTAGGCCAGAAAGGGCCTGCCGTTCACTGCCGCCATGCATTTGGGATATTGTCCTATTACGCCCTGCAGCCTGGTGCCCAGCCCGCCGGCAAGTATGATCACTTCCATTTTTCTGAAACTGCTACAAATGTAAGCCCGCCCGTGATATGTAGGACAAAACCTGCGCCCCACCCATATAGGGGGATGTTTATCTATAAAACTATGTTAAATCCGTTCTGCGCTCTTCTATACGGTCGTGCCGTACACTGTTGATGCACAAGAGTTTTGTTCTTTTACATTAGAATTCCCTTAAAAGCTCCCGTACGCCTATATGAAGCACCTCTCCATCCTGCTTTTCCTTGTGGTATGCTGTGTACTGCCCAGTGCTGCCCAGTCATATATCATAAAAGGCTCTGTTACCGATACGCTCAACAACAATAAGCTCTCCATGGCATCGGTAGTGCTCATCCGCACTGCCGACTCTGTCATAGCTGCCCATGGCCGCACCGGCAACGATGGTCGCTTCGAGGTAAGGGTAAAGCAGCAGGGCAAATACTTCCTGCGCATAGCCTTTCCCGGCTTTGCCGAGCATATAGACGAGGTGGACGTGAAAAAGAGCACCACCGACCTCGGCGACCTGCCCATGATATCACGCGAATACCTGCTGAAGGAATTCGTCCTTACACAGCAGGTGGCCGCTATAAAGATAAAAGGCGATACCACCGAGTATATGGCCGATAGCTTCAAGGTAAAGGAGGGCGCTACGGTAGAGGACCTGCTGAAAAGGCTACCCGGTATACAGGTAGACAAGAACGGGCAGATAGTGGCACAGGGCGAGGCCGTGCAGAAGGTGCTGGTAGATGGCGAGGAGTTCTTCTCTGACGACCCAAAGGTGGTGACCCGCGGCCTGCAGGCCGATGCCGTGAAGAAGGTACAGGTATACGACAAAAAGAGCGACCAGGCCGACTTTACCGGTATAGATGATGGCGAAAAAACACGCACCATAAACCTGGAGCTGAAGGAGGACAAGAAGAAAGGATACTTCGGCAAGCTGGAGGCCGGCGCCGGTACCGATGGCTACTTCCAGGAGCAGGCCATGGCCAATGCGTTCAAGGCCAAGCGGCAGTTCTCGGTCTTCGGCATAGCATCCAATACCGATAAGGCCGGCCTTGGCTGGGAAGACAGCGACAAGTTCGGCAACGGCAGCGGCACCACCGAGATAACCGAGGATGGAGATTTCATAAACCGCTTCACACCCGATGAGTTCTCGGGCTGGGACGGCCGCTACAATGGCGAGGGCCTGCCACAGACATGGACAGGCGGAACCCACTATGCCAATAAGTGGAATAGTGGCGAGCATCACCTGTCTGCCAACTACCGCTATGGCAAACAGAAGGTGAACATAGATGGCAATACCGATGTGCAATACTCTATGCCCAACGACTCCATACGCGTTACCGAAACACACAAAGAACAATCCAGCAGCAGCGACAGGCACGGCTTCGATGTGATGTATGAATGGAAGATAGATACCGCCACATCGGTAAAGATCACCTCCAATGCAGGCGTAAAGGCCACCGAGACCCGCTCGGAATACAGCACGGACAACTACTTCAAGATAAAGGATGCCCCCGGCGCCAACCTGAACAACCTGCGGCAGATAACCGGCGACGGCAATGCGCAGTTCATCAATACCGACCTCATACTGCGCCACCGTTTTCCCAAGAAAGGCAGGACACTGGCCATAGATGCAAAGGAGAACTACAGCGAGAACACCAATACCGGCACCCTCTTCTCTGTCATATCCGACACCTTCGCCCTCACCCCCGATCTTGTTACCCGCCAGAGGAAGGACAACTATTCCAGCTCCCTCGCATTCTCGGGCAAGGCCACCTATACCGAGCCATTATCGAAGACCGTGTTCACCGAGGTGAACTATGGTATCACTGTGAACAACAGCACCGCCCGCAACCTCTCGTTCGATACCCTAGCCACCGGCCAGTACAGCGATGTGCCCAATACCACCTTCAGCAACGACTTCACCTACAATATCCTCTCCAATGCAGGTGGTCTCAGCTTCAAGTTCATGTACAAGACATACAACTTCTCCTTTGGCAGTGATGTCTCCAGGGCCGACTATGTACAGACCGACAGGACGAACACCAACAATACTACCACCTATCACTTCACCAATCTCTTCCCGCGTGCGAATTTCACTTACAGGTTCGGCAAGCAGACCTCTTTCAACTTCAACTACAGGGGCAATACCAAGCAGCCTACCATCACCCAGATGCAGCCCTTCCTGCAGAATACCGACCCGCTGAACATTACCATAGGCAACCCCGACCTGCGGCAGGAGTTCGTCAACGAGTTCAACATGCGCTTCAATGATTACAAGATATTGCAGAGCCGCTTCCTGTGGGCCAGTGCCTCGTTCAGCACTACGTCCAATGCCATCAGTACAGAGCAGAGCAATGATAGCGGTATCAACAAGACCCGCTACATAAATGTAGATGGCAACTACTCTGGCTACGCATTTATAGGTTATGGTTTCAAGGTGCCCAAGACCGACCTCTCTATAGGTGGCCGCCTCAATGGCTCTACCTACCACATCAATAACATCATAAACCGCCAGCAGAACAGCAGCAATACCAACAGCATATCGCTGGCGCCATATGTGAGCTATACCAAGGACAACAAGTTCGATATACGCTGGGAGCCGCAGATAGCCTACAACGTCAACACCTCTACCAACAACCCTGTAGATGTTACCTACTACATCTTTACCAACGAACTGAGCGGCTCTGTACAGCTACCGAAAAAGATAGAGATAGGCAGCTCGGTAGACATGATGTTTCGCCAGAAGACGCCCATATTCACTACCAATAACAATGTGATAAAGTGGAACGCCTACGTCACCAAGAAGTTCCTGAAGAAGAGCCAGCTGGAGCTGCGCGCATCTGTCTACGACATACTGAACCAGAACCTCGGCTTCAGTCGCATAGGTCAGGGCAATATGGTGACACAGAACAGCTACAACACCATTCGCCGCTATGGCATGCTCAGCCTCATATGGAATTTCACCCACACACCCGTTGGCGCACCGCCCGCACAGGATGGCGGCACCATGATAATAAAATAACTGCACCATGAAGAAGACACTGCTTTTTATATACACACTGCTGGCGCTGGCCGTTTCCGCCGGTGCGCAGCATACCTATAAGGGCCGCATAGAGTATGAGCGCAAGGTGAACATGCATGCCCAGATGGAGGAAATGGAACAAATGGGCAACAACTCGTGGGTGGAGAAGCTGAAGGCACAGATGCCCAAGTTCAACAGCAGCTATTTCGATATGCTGTTCGATGCCGGACACACGCTTTACAAGCCCGGCAGGGAATTGCCCGACAATAATCCCTTCAAGATGTTCGGCGGCGGGCCTGCTACAGATAATATTGTCCTCACCGAATTCTCAAAGAACCTGGTACGCGCCAATAAGAACGTCTTCGACCAGAAGTTCTTTGTAGAAGATACGATACGCGTGATGGACTGGAAAGAGCGCGACGAGGTACGCACTATTGCAGGCTATAAGTGCCACAAGGCCGTTGGCCGCATATGCGATACCGTATATGTGGTGGCCTTCTATACCGAGGATATACCCGTAAGCGGCGGTCCCGAGATGTTCGGCGGCCTGCCGGGTATGATAATGGAGCTGGCCATACCGCGCCTGCACACTACATGGGTCGCCAACAAGGTAGAGCTCATACCGCCCAAGACAGAGGACTTCACCATACAGGAGAAAGGCAAAAAGGTGAACGAGCAACAACTGCACGACACCATCTACGACAGCTTCAAGAAATGGGGCAGCATGGCCAACCGCAATGTGTGGTGGGTAGTGCTTTAACGGCTATCTTTCGTAGCGGCACAGCCAGTTGCCGTTCTGCACCTCCGCCGCCGACCTTATAGGCATCAGCGCCTTATCACGCGCCAGGTATATGGTATAGCCATATGCTGTTATGGCCTCATACAGTGCGCCTGTATCGGCATACTTCTGTATGGCCTCGGTATATATCATGGGTCTGTGTGTGGCTATGGTCGCTGCAGCGCCCTTTAGCGCATCGGGCTCACTGCCCTGTATATCCATCTTCAGAAGGTCTACCCTCTTTATACCGTTCTCTGCTACAAAGGCATCTATAGTGTACTGCTGCACTACTATCTCCCGGGTCTCGTCCGTTATTACGCTCCGCCCCGATCGCCCCGGGTTGTGATGCCCCTGCGGAAAAATATTGAACCTCACATCTCCACTTGCCTCACCTACTGCTGCATTATGGGCCGTTACATTCGCCAGGCCATTCAGTGCTATGTTATCGCACAGCATGCTGTAAGAGTGCGGGTGTGGTTCAAAACCGTATACATGCCCCTCATCGCCCACCAGCTTTGCCAGCAGCAGCGTTTCTGTACCTACATGGCAGCCTGCTTCTAGCACTACATCACCCGTCTTTACATGCTGTATCAGCACATGATCGGTAGTGGGCTCATATGCCCCGAAGAAGAACAGCTCCCATCCTATCAGGTCTTTGGTATTGATGCGGCATTGCAGGTCCATATGCTGCAGGGGTACTGTTATATCTATGCCTGCCAGGTCGGGCCGCTTATAGTCATACAGCAGCATGGCCGCGCGTGGCCGTAGTCGCCGCGGCAGCAGCGACAATATCTTTTTGGCCCGCATCAGTTTTTGCAACTCGCGCTCATACGGCATAGGCATACCGTAAAAATACACAGTAGGCGCGTATATGGCGCATCAGATGAACTTATTATCCCTGGCCGCTTTTATGGCATCGGCCTTAGAGTGTACGTCCAGCTTGTGGTATATGTTCTTTATATGCGACTTCACCGTTTCCAGGTCTATGAACAGTTCCTCGGCTATGCGCTTGCGGCTCTTCCCGGTGGCTATCTGTTCCAGTATCTCGGTCTCGCGGCGGGTAAGGGGTGTGGCCTCGTTCCGCTTGAAAGAAGAGATGACCATACGCGCTATGTGGGCACTCATGGGGCCGCCGCCCTCCATCACTTCGTGTATGGCGGCCACTATCTTCTCGGGTGGTGTGTTCTTGGTAAGGTAGCCCGCCGCGCCATTACCCAGCGCGCGGAATATGAGCATCTCCTGCTCGTACACGGTCAGTATCAGTACATGGGTCTCTGGCAGCAGCTTTTTCAGCTTTGGCAGCGCCTCTATACCCGATAACCCAGGCAGCTCTACATCCAGCAGTATCACATCGGGGTTATCCGTCACTATCTTTTTGGCCGCATCCTCGTAAGACGGGTAGGTACCGGCTATCTTATAGCCTTTCGTATTCCCTATCAGGAAGGCATATCCTTCGCGAATGGTCTCATCGTCCTCTATGATGGCCACATGTATATCCAGGTCACGTTTCATACGTCTGCTATTTATGTAAAGTTCGCGAATAGCCCCTTTGAGTGCATCACCTGTTAGGGGGTATTTTGAAGGTAAGGCTGATGATGGTGCCCTTGCCCGGCTTGGAGTCTATGTACAGCTTGCCTTTCAGCCGCTCGGCGCGGTTGTGCATATTGGTGAGGCCGTTGCCCTTGTAGGCTATCTGTGTGTCAAAGCCCTTGCCATCGTCCCTTAGTACTATCTGCAGCACATTGCGCTGTTTCCAGTGCACATCCATGCTCACATTTTTGGCGTCGGCATACTTCAGGCAGTTGTTCAGCGCCTCCTTGAATATCATCGTCAGGTTTCGGCTCATCTCCATATCCAGCCGGTAGTTGTTCCACTTCTCGTCCGTACCGGTAAAGGAGAACTGTATATCCGTATCCTGGAAAAGCTCTGTGCCCAGGTCGCGTATGCGGTGCAGTATCTCGTACAGCACATCGTTCGATGGTTTCAGCGACCACAGTATATCGCGCGTGCCGCTATACAATTGCGATGTGTTGTCCTGTATCTGCCCCAGTATGCGGCTTGTCTCCGGCGATAGCTCCACCTTGCTCTTCAGCACATTGGTCAGCACATTTATGCGGGTCAGCTTGTTGCCTATCTCGTCATGAAAATCCTCTGCGGTGCGTGTCCTCACTTTGCCCTGTTCCTCTGCACGCAGCTTGGCCAGCAGCCGCAGGCGTTCCTGCTTGCGGCGGTTGTAAGAGTACTGCAGCAGTATACCTGCCAGTATACAGGCCAGTATCACCGACAGGCGGAACCATGTTGTCTGCTGGAAGGGGGTTATGATCTCGAAATGGTAAACAAGGTCTGGCGTGCCTGCACCTGCATTGCTGCGGCACTGCACCCGGAAGGTATACTTGCCCGGCGGCAGTGCCGAGTACGTCACCGAGTTGTTCGTCGACCAGTCCGACCACGGAGCATCCAGCCCCTCCATGCGGTAGCGGTACAGTGCCTGCTGCGCCCCGCTCAGTGTCACCGCCTGGAAGGTGAACGCTATATTGTTCTTCTTATATGGCAGGCTGAGGCCATAAGGTATGCTGTACCAGTTGTCGCTGCTGTCGTACCACCTGGGGTCTATCACGTTCTCCCCCGCTATCTTCACCGACTGCAGTATGATGTATGCCGGAGATGCGCTCACGGCAGGTGTATTGGGGGTATAATGCAGTGCGCCGTTCGTAGTACCGAACCATATGCTGCCATCCGGCATCTTCAGCACCGAGTTGATATTGCTCTCCATGCCCGATATGCCCTGTGCCTTGCCGTAGAAGGTCACCAGCGGCTCGCCATTGGCTTTTATCTGCACCTTGTGTATGCCAAAGCCCGTGCCTACCCATACATTGTTCTCCTCATCGGTCACTATGTTGTAGATGAAGTCCGACCGCATGCCCTGGCTCTTGTTTATCAGTTGTGCCTTGCCGGCACCCAGGTCGTAGCGTATCAGGCCATTATCGCTGCTGCCCAGCCACAGTTCCCTGCCCCGCATTATGAAGCACTGTATGGCAGAGTTGTCTATGACCGTACCGGTGCGGAAGGGCGTTGCCTCGCCTGCATGGAACAGCCGCAGCCCACCCTCTGTGGCTATGAGTGTACTGTCGTAGCCTATGGTAAGGAAGGAGTACACAGGGCTGGTGTTCGTATCCGCCATTTTGAACATGCCATCCTCCAGCACCATGGTACCATTGGTAAAGCCTATCCACATGCGGTTGAAGGTGTCTATGTACAGCCGGTTTATGTAGTTGGACGGGAAAGGCTGCTCGGGCTTGGCATACTGCCTGAAGGAGCCATTGTCATAGGTCCACAGGCCGCGGCCGCGGGTACCTATCCACAGCCGCTGGTCGGGCGTGTAGCACAGCGTCATGATGGCCGGTACAGGCGCCGACGGGAAAGGCAGTGCGCGCACCTTGCCGTTCTGGAAGATGTGTATACCTGCATCGTAAGTGCCTATGAAGAGCGAGTCCACGCCATTGTAGGCCAGCGCCATCACCTGTGCGCTGGGCAGCCCGGCGGCCTCATCCAGCCCGGTGAACTGCGTACCCGAGAACCTGAACACACCCTGCCCGTCCGATGCCATCCATATATTGCCCTCGGCATCCTTTATCGCATCGTTTATGTTGTTGTCGGTAAGGCCGTTGCGCTTGTTGTAGTAGAATATGCTGCTGCCTATGATGCTGATGGCGCCATTGCCCGTACCCAGCCATATCGATCCGTTATTGTCCTCTGCCGCCGACGATATGCCGGGCAGGAAGGTAAGCGGCTCGCTATTGATGGTGTGCGGCACTATGTAGCTCTCTGCCACCTGGTATATGCCATAGGTACCGGCCATCCATATGCTGCCGTCATTGCGGCGTAGTATCTTGTGTATGATGGGTGGCACCTCTGTAGAGTCCAGCAGGAAGTAGAGCGTGTCCCAGCAGCGCTTGTGGTAATGGTATACCGCGGTCTTCTTTGCCACCCACAACCCGTTACTGTCGGCCATGATGGCCGATGCCACTCCGCTCTCACCCGGTGTAGGGAAATACTTGATACTGCCCCCTGTCACGCAGAACACATCGCCCTGCACGCGCCACCATGTGGTATCGCCCAGGGGTATTATCTGCTGGGTATTGTTCAGGTCGCGGGTCACCTGCACCTGCTTGCGGTAGTGTTTGAAGGTCTTGCCGTTGAAGCACGACAGGCCCTCTATGCCACCTATCCATATATTGCCTGCCTTGTCGGCGGCCACAGCCCGTACGGTATTGTGCAGCAGGCCATCGTTCACGGTATAGTTGGTAAAGCCGCGCCCGTCATACCGCGACAGCCCGCCAAAGGTGCCCACCCACAGGTGGCCTGTCTTATCCTGCGCCAGGCATGTGGCCTGCGACTGCACCAGGCCATCTTCTACCGTCAGGTTATGGAAATGGTATTTCTGCGCATGGGCAGCCGTGCTGCCCAGCACACACAGGCATACTATGGCCATATAGTGCAGCACAGCATAGTGCCCGGTATATTTTTTTGCATGCTCTCTCATTCGGTCTTGGTAGGGTATAGGACCTTGGGGGGTCGTTAATGCCTAAAGTTACTCCAAGTTCCCGGCTTACAAATGCCTTTTTGCGGGGGATAATGTAAAGCGTGGCAGGCAATATAAATGTGCGGCACCTTGCTATATTTACAGATACTTCGCCTCTATGCTATACACTACCCACTCCTTCCGCTATGCCGATGTGATATTGCAGCAGCCCGAATTTGCGGCCGATACTGCCGAGCTGCTGGCCATAGTGCAGGGCATTACCGACACCCACCTTATAGAGCAGCACAACGGCTACCGGCAGGCCGGGCTGCGCGTACCCAAAAGCCTATCGGTGGCCATAAATCATTTGCTGAAAGACCGTTTCAGGGAACATGGCTGGGCATTGGAATCGCCCATCTTCCAGGATGCCGAATACCAGGACAACCGCTGGCGGCTCGATTTTGCGAAGGGAACCATATCGGTAGAGGTCGCCTTCAACCATGCCGGCTCTATAGCATGGAATATGATAAAGCCCGTACTGGCCAGCGAACTGAACCATGTGCGCAAGCACCATACAGACCAAGGTAGGCGTCATCATCACCGCCACCAATGCCATGCGCGATGCCGGCGGTTTCGATGGCGCTATCGGCACCTTCGAGACCTTTCAGAACTACCTGAAGCCATTCAACGGCATACTTACCACACCCATGCTCATCATAGGGCTGCAGCCACCCGCCACATTCCGCATACGTCAGTCGCGCCGCGAGGGGAAAATGATAGGAGATATAGAAATGCTGTGACCACAAAACAAAAGACCGCACCCTAATGAGTGCGGTCTCCTTATATCTGTTGATACGATAGCTTATGCTATCTTCTCTACCTGCATATAGTTCAGCTCTACCGGTGTGGCGCGGCCAAATATCTTTACCACTACCTTCAGCTTCTTCTTCTCCTGGTTCACTTCTTCCACAGTACCGTTGAAGTCGTTGAACGGACCATCTACTATCTTCACGGTCTCGCCCACTATGTATGGCTCTGCATAGCTTATACCCTGCTCGCTCACCTCGTCCATCTTACCGAACATCTTGTTCACCTCGCTCTTGCGCAGGGCCGTAGGATTCTCCTTGCCCAGGAAGTGTATCACACCGGTCACGTTCTTCACCGTGTGTATGATGTCGTCGGTCAGTTTGCCGTCATTGGCCTCCAGCAGTATATAGCCGGGGAAGAGGGTCTTTTCGCGCAGCACTTTTTTGCCGTTCAGCACCTTGAACACCTTCTCTACAGGGCACAGTACCTGCACCACAGAGTTGCCCCAGTTGTTTATCTTCACTTCCTTATCCAGGTACTCTTTTACCTTCTTCTCCTTGCCACTCACTACGCGTATAACGTACCATTTGGTATCAGGGGCCGGTTTGGCGTCCTGGATAGCTACTGTTTCATTCATAACTTCCATTGTTAACTGCCTAAGATCTTATAAAGGAATTTCAGTACGTTCTCTGATGCGAGGTCCATACCGAATATGACCATTGTTACGAGGCCCAGCGCAGCCAGCACTATAAGGGTGGTCTGCTGCAGCTCGTCCCACGATGGCCAGGTCACCTTATGCAGCAGCTCATCGTATGCTTCCTGCACATAATTGCCCAATTTGCTCATATTCTTCTTTTTGAGTTAAAAGGTCAATTGGTTAAAAGGTTAATAGGTCAAAAAGTTGAGAGGTAGTTGCTACCTATTAACGTATTGACCATTTAACATATCGACCATTTGACCTGTCAACATTGTTCAGCACGGGCACGCGGATTCGAACCACGATCAAAGGTTTTGGAGACCTCTATTCTACCATTGAACTATGCCCGTATCTTGGCCTTTACACCGGCCGAATAAAAGCAAAAAGTCAAAAGAAGGCCTTTTGACTTTTGCAGTTCGTTGCAAAGATAAGTAAACTTTTCGGTTTCGCACGACAAAATATCCGGGTCATACGAATTTCAGCCCTGCCGCATCACAGCAGCAGTACCGACAGGCCATAATCGGCGCACAATATGAGTATACAGCTCACTACCACCGATGTGGTAGAGGCACGGCCTATCTCCAGCGCGCCGCCCTCTACATAGTACCCGTAATAAGAAGGTATAATAGATATGATGAGCGCGAACACGAATGCCTTCATCATGGCAAAGAAAAGGTTGTAAGGCAGGAAACCCATGGTAAGGCCCTGCACGAACTGCTCTTTGGTGAGTATCTGCGAGAACATACCCGCTATATAGCCGCCCCATATGCTCACCGCTATAGATATGGTAATGAGGGCCGGCACCATTATCATGGCCGCTATTATCTTGGGCAGCACCAGATAGGTCTTTGTGTTTATACCCATTATCTCCAGGGCGTCTATCTGCTCGCTCACGCGCATATTGCCAAGCTCCGATGCTATCTTGGAGCCTACCACACCTGCCAGCACTATACATATCACCGTGGGCGACAGCTCCAGTATGGTAGAGTCGCGCACTATCTGGGCTATCACAGTTTTGGGTATCCAGGGGCTTATGAGCTGGTAAGACGTCTGTATGGTCAGTACCATACCCAGGAAGAGTGATATGATGAGCACTATGGGCAGTGAGCGTATACCTATGTCATTGCACTGTGCCATGAACTCTATCCAGTACACCCGTCCGTTCTCGGGCCGGCGCAGTCCGCCCTTTACCATCAGTACTATTTTGCCCAGGTGGCCCAGGAATACCTTCATAGCCTACAAAAGTAGGGAAAAGAGCATTGGAAAGGCTATTGCAGGGTTTTGTTTAACTTTATCTGTATGCCGATAATAAAAAAAACAGAAGCCGATAATAGTAATGCTGACAACGACCAAGCATTGACAGAAAATTCAGGCATCTCGGATATTCCTTCATGGCAGCTACATTTAGGCAAAGAAGAATTGCAACTTATCGCAGATGATACAGCCGGCCTTATACCTTGGGCAGAAGCAAAGAAACTATTCGAAGCATAACACAAGTCCGGAAGTATAAAACAGTTTACCTGGTAATGAGCGAGTTGAGTGTTGCTAAATACCCATGCACCACCAGGTCTTCTACCTCGCGTATATATACCGAGCGTCCTTCCTTCAGCAGGTAAATGGTATCGGCCACCTGCAGCAGTGGCTCGTACCGGTGATCGGTGATGATAATGCCCTTCCTGTACCGCTGCCGCTGCAGCGATGCCAGCAGGCGCTCTGCATACATCGGTTCTATATGTGCAAACGGTTCGTCCAGCATTGTGAAACGGCTATCGGCATACAGCACCAGCAGCACCGATAACAGCCGCTCATACCCCGGCGACAGCTCCCTTATGGGCGTATGGATATAAGCTTCCAGTTCCGGGTACTCCGCCAGCAGCTTTTCTTGCGGCACCCTATACTGCCGCATCAGGGCACCTACCCGCACATCCTGTGGCAGAAAAGGCCGCTGCGGCAGGTAGTTCATCAACCGCGGAATAGTATATGCATTGCGCAGCAGCACACCATTCACATGCACATCGCACTCTGTGGCCGCCCGGGTACCAAATATGCACTGCAGCAGCAGGCTCTTGCCTGCCCCGTTGCGGCCCAGCAGCGCAGTGATGCTGCCACGCGCCATGCGTATGGTGGCATCGGCCAGCAGCTCGCGCCCACCTATGGCCAGGCATACATGCTCTGCCGTCAATATGTCCGATGCTACCACATAAGCGCTGTTGCCCATAACGAGATACCGAATAATAAAAGGTCTGTAAAGAACCATGTAAGGAATAGTACCGGCCGCGACACATGCAGGTTGTAATAGTAGTAGAACCTATCGTGGCGTGTTGTGGATATCAGATACCACAGCAGGCCGTTCACCGCCGCCTTCATCAGCAACAGTGGCAGCAGCAGGCCATCTAAGGAATACACCCATATGCCCGGCAGCCATAGCAGCGTGGGAACAAAACAGTGATACCTGTAGAAGAGCAGGGCTATACGCAACCTGGGAATATACATGCAGCAAGAACCTTAAAGTATATCTGCGATCGGTAGCGCCTGTTTTAGTGTGTGCGAAAAAATAGTAAGGGAACTGATAAGGCAGGGGCCGGCAGCACTGGTGGCTCGTATACAGTATTAACGCACCTCATGCACATATATTGCGTATGCAGGTATATAAAAACACCAAGGACCCTGCGTTGTGCAGGAGCCTTGGCCTCATTCCTTATCTTGTTCTTTCTTTTTGTCCTTGTCGTCCTTCTTCCTTCCGGCCTTCTTCATGGCGGCATCTATTATCCATTCCAGTTGCCCGTTCACACTGCGAAACTCATCGGCAGCCCACTTCTCCAGGGACTTGTATACGTCCTCGTCCAGCCTCAGTACGAATGTTTTTTTTGCTGCCACAGTTTCGTCGATTTGTCAAAAGGTCAATTAGTTAAAGGGGTAAAAGGTCTATAGGTATGCAAATGTACATGCCGCTATCGTTACTGGTACAGCGATCCCGTATTCAGCACCGGCTGTGCGCCCTTCTCGCCACATAGCACCACCATCAGGTTGCTCACCATGGCAGCTTTCTTCTCCTCGTCCAGTTGCACTATATCTTTTTTGCTCAGGCTTTCCAGCGCCAGCTCTACCATGCCCACGGCGCCCTCTACTATCTTGAACCTTGCCGCTACTATGGCCGATGCCTGCTGGCGTTGCAGCATGGCGCCTGCTATCTCCTGCGCATAGGCCAGGTGGCTTATGCGTGCCTCGTTCACTATTATACCTGCCGATGCCAGCCTGTCGTTCAGCTCTTCGCGCAGCAGGTCCATTATCTTATCGCCACCCTCGCGCAGGGTTATATCGGCATGCTGGTCTTCTATGCTGTCGTAGGCAAAGCGCATGGTAAGGGCTCGCACCGCCGATTCGCTCTGCATGCGTACAAAGGCATTGTAGTCGGCCACCTCGTATGCGGCCTTGTAGGTGTCCTGCACCTGCCATACCACTACTGCTGCTATCTCTACCGGGTTACCCATCTTGTCATTCACCTTCAGGGTAGGTGTGGCCATGTTCTGCACACGCAGCGACAGCTTCAGGCTGGTGTAAAAGGGGTTCACGAAGAACATGCCATTGTCTTTTATAGAGCCCACATATTTACCAAAGAGCGACAGTACCCGCGAGTGATTGGGCTGCACTATCAGCAACCCCTTCCATATGAAGAAGCAGAGCAGCATCAGCAATGTGCCCGGCAGGGCATACATCGGCTCCTGCTCGCTACCGGTCTGAACGAAGAAATATACGCTTGCCGACAAGCATACTAACGATAAGAATAAGGCCAGGTAGCCATTGGTGGGTTTGATGTTCTTTTCCATAGACAGAAAATTGTTTGATATCAATTTGATATCAAAAGTACATCATTTTGTAAGACCACAAAATAATATCTGAACTTTTACAGATCTTAACAGGCACAGGGTAGGAAAAAATGGGGTACACCTGCCTAATGTTACACTGGCGCGGGTCTGGGGCGTAGCCCAGTGCCGTGGCCGACCCGTGCCTCACAAAAGAGAACCGATCTGCGATCGGAGTGACACATAGGCGCAAAAAAATGCGGTACACCTATCAGGTGTACCGCAGCACTATAAATATCTATCAGCTTCCTACTTGCTTTCCATACGCACCACGGGCACTATCATCTCCTCCAGCGATATGCCGCCATGCTGAAACGTATTGCGGTAGTAGTTCACAAAATGGTTGTAGTTGTTGGGGTAACAAAGGAAAATGTCTTCCTTGGCAAAAATGAATGCGCTGCTCACATTGGGCTTGGGCAGGCCGGCCAGCTTGGGATCGCGGAAGGCCAGCACATCCCTGTCCTCGAACTGCAGGTTGCGGCCGTGTTTATAGCGCAGGTTGGTAGTAGTGGTACGGTCGCCCACACATTTGCTGGGGGTCTTCACACGCACACTGCCATGGTCTGTGGTCAGCAGCACCTGTATGCCCTTCTCGGCTACCTTCTTCAGCGCACGGTACAGCGGTGAGTGCTCGAACCAGCTCACCACCAGCGACCGGTACGATACCTCATCGCCGGCCAGCTCTTTCAGCACCTCCATCTCGGTACGCGCATGCGACAGCATATCTACGAAGTTGTACACCACCACGGTCAGGTCGTTGTTCAGGCAATTGTGGATGTTATCCTCCATCACCTTCGCATCATCGTTGTTGGTTATCTTTATGTACTGTGTCTTCAGGCCATCCAGCTTCAGGTGCTTCAGTTGGTTGCGCAGAAATTTCTCTTCGTACAAGTTCTTACCTCCCTCCTCATCATCGTTCTTCCACTCCAGCGGAAAGTACTTCTCTATATCGGCGGGCAGCATACCTGCAAAGATGGCATTGCGGCAATACTGCGTGGCCGTGGGTAGCAGGCTGTAGTACAGGTCTTCCTCCGTTACGCGGAACGAGTCTGATATAATGGGCTGTATGGCCTTCCAGTGGTCGAAGCGCAGGTTGTCTACCACCACCAGGAAGGTGGGCTTGCCCTGCTGCAGATTAGGTGCTATCTTCTCTGCAAAGAGGTTGTGCGATAGCAGCGGGGCCGTCTTGCTATCCTTTATCCAGTTGGCATAGTTCTTCGATATGTATTTGAAGAAATCCTTGTTGGCTTCGGCCTTCTGTGTCTGCAGCACTTCCATCATTTCCTCGCTGTCGCTCTTGCCCATTTCCAGCTCCCAGTACACCAGGCGCTTGTACAGCTCCTTCCATCCCTCGTGGTCGGGGTTGTTGCTCAGCGCCATAAAGAGGTTGCGGAAATCCTGCTGGTAGGCTATCGTCGTTTTTTCCGATATCAGGCGTTTACCATCCATTATCTTCTTCAGCGACAGTAGCACCTGGTTAGGATTCACGGGCTTTATCAGGTAATCTGTTATCTGTGCGCCCAGGGCATCCTCCATTATGTTCTCGGCCTCGTTCTTGGTTATCATCACCACGGGCAGCAGGGGGCGTATCTCCTTTATGCGGGTCAGTGTCTCCAGCCCTGTGAGGCCGGGCATGCTTTCGTCCAGCAGTACTACGTCCACCTCTTTCTCCTTCAGCAGTTCCAGTGCATCATAGCCATTGCTCAGGGCCGTTACCTCATAACCTTTGTTCTTCAGAAAAAGTATCTGCGACCGCAGCGAATCTATCTCATCGTCTACCCATAAGATCTCGGCCTGTGTGTTCATGCTATTAGCAGTTTAGTGTGTGATGAGATAAATTTATTACAAATATGCGTGGCGAGTATACCCCAAAGGGTTGTTTAACGCAAGTTTGGCAGTATTTGGAATAACGTCATCAAGCCATTACTATTGCACAACAAAACGTTAAACATGACAGATAGCGCGATACTTGTGCGCCGCGCACAGGAGGCCGACTGCGAACGCATGATGGAGCTGGTGCGCGAGCTGGCGCTGTACGAACGTGCGCCCCATGAAGTGACCGTGACGTTAGACCATTTCAGGCAGAGCGGCTTTGGCCCTCACCCTGTGTGGTGGGCTTTCGTGGCCGAGGAGAACGGGGTGATACAGGGCTTCGCGCTATACTACATACGCTACTCTACATGGAAGGGCCAGCGCATGTACCTTGAGGATATAATTGTCACCGAGGCCGCGCGTGGCCGCGGCATGGGCGCCATGCTCATGAACGCACTGATACAAGAGGCAAAAAACAAACAGTTCACCGGCATAGTATGGCAGGTACTGGAATGGAACGAGCCCGCTTTCAACTTCTATCGCAAATTCAATGCTAAGTTCGACCCCGAATGGGTGAACGCGGTACTGGATGTGAATGAATAATGTGGCAATGCGATAATGTGGCAAATGCGATGAATGGCATCAGCATACCGTATCGTCACATTCGGTCATGCAGCCACATTAT
The DNA here is from genome assembly GCF_039540515.1 of Nemorincola caseinilytica. Classification (NCBI taxonomy): domain Bacteria; kingdom Pseudomonadati; phylum Bacteroidota; class Chitinophagia; order Chitinophagales; family Chitinophagaceae; genus Nemorincola; species Nemorincola caseinilytica. Next base: position 165,436 of record NZ_BAABFA010000007.1, read on the forward strand.
CGCATTCAATAACACGCGTCGCATTGTCGCATTCCTACGCATTATCGCATTCACGAAAAGCATTAGTAAGTGCTGATCATATCATGGTCCATGAAGGACGGGCAACGGTAGGTAACAAAATGCCACGATATGCTGAACATGGCCATCAGGTACTGGTCTTTGGTGGCAGAATTGCCGCGCTGCTTGCCTTTGCGGCCCAGTGGCGCTGTACCCGGGTTCTCTGTAGAGCGGTCCTGTAGCAGGTAGGTAGGGTTCTGTGCCGACTTCGGAAAACGGTCCAGCCCCACATAGGTAGTGCTCACATCGTCCAGGTAGTCGGTAAGGGTCAGCCGGTCGGCCACTTCCAGTGTCAGGTTCACACCGCCCTTCAGCCAGAATTTCACGCCCGCGCCTATGGGTATGCAGGGCGCTATATTACCGTATTTCCTGTCGTCGAAGCCACCTACATACTGCCCCTCTGTACCCAGCGGCCGCAACATATATCTATTGCCATTGTAGGTAGTATAGGGATCGAACATGAACGCCCCTATGCCACCAGTGAGGTAGGGTGTGAAGCGGTGATACGGGTCGCCGGTAGTGAAACGGAAGAAGTTGAACTCTGCCTGTACCGAGAACTCATATATTTTACTGGTGAAGTCCAGGTTGCGTGTCCGCTGGAACAGGTCGTTGTTCAGCTTGTCGCTATAGCTCACCTTGGTGTAGTAGCCACCGGCCTTTATAGATATGTACTGCGTAAAGTGCTTGCGCACATACACGCCGCCTCCCAGGTTTATGGTCTTGAAGCCATAGCGGTCATTGAGGTCGCCGAAGTACTGCGAGCCACCACCGCTTATGCCGAACTCTGTAGATGTAAAATAGGTTTGCGCATATGCCTTTCCGCACATGCCCGCCATACCCAATAATACTACCAGCAAACGCTTCATAGAATTCACATACATCGCCCGGCCCGCAAGGCAGGCAAGTACCCGTATAACGACAAATGTAGCCATTTATTGCATAGCCGGTCGCAAAACGGGCATCTGTATCGTAACTTGTGGAGGAACATACATACACACATGCATCTTTCTACCATCAGGCGCACGCTACTGGCAGCAGCGCTTTGTACCGCATATAGTACACAGGCGCAGGAGCGCCTCATAGACCATGTGAACCCGCTGATAGGCACCCACAAGATGGGCCATACCTATCCCGGCGCTACGGTACCCTTCGGCTCGGTGCAGCTAAGCCCCGAGACCGCCACCATACCCTATGAGGTGAATGGCAGGTATAACAAGGATGTATACAAATACTGTGCCGGCTACCAGTATGCCGATACTACCATTGTAGGCTTTGCGCATACACACTTCAGTGGCACCGGCCATTCCGACCTCGGCGATATATTGGTAATGCCAACCACCGGCAGGCTCCTGCTTGAGCCCGGATCGGCCGAAGACCCAATGAGCGGCTTCCGTTCTCCATTCTCGCATACTACCGAGATGGCGCAGCCCAACTACTACAGGGTACTGCTGCAGCGCTACAACATACAGGCCGAGCTCACCACTACTACCCGCGTAGGCATGCACCGCTATACCTTTCCCGCAGCAGATAGTGCCCACATCCTGCTAGACCTCGTTTATGGCATCTACAACTACCCCGACAAGAACGTATGGTCCTTCGTGCGGGTAGAGAACGATACACTGGTCACCGGCTACCGGCAGACCAATGGCTGGGGCCGCACACGCACGGTATACTTTGCTATGGCTTTTTCCAGGCCCATCAAAGAATATGGCTGGCAGAACAGCAGCAAAAAGCAGGTGTACCGCGGCTTCTGGCGCAAGTGGGACCAGGAAAAGAACTTTCCCGAGATGGCAGGCACACAGCTACGCGCATACTTCAACTTCGGCGCCACTGCACCCAATGCACAGATACAGGTAAAGGTGGCCATATCGCCCGTCAGCACAGCCAATGCGGTAGAGAACATGGCATATGAGGCGCCAGGCTGGAACTTCGACGGTATAAAAGCACAAGGCCAAGCACAGTGGGAACAAGAGCTGGCAAAGACCACCATAGATGCCGATAAGGACACGAAGGTGAATTTCTATACCGCCCTCTACCATGCCTACATAAACCCCACCATATATATGGATGTGAACGGCCAGTACAAGGGGCTGGACCAGAACGTGCATACTACCGATACATTTACAGCACGCGCCAATTACACTACCTTCTCGCTATGGGATACCTACCGTGCGCTGCACCCTTTGTTCAACATCACCCAGCCCCGCCGCAACGCGGGCATGATACGCTCTATGCTGGCCCACTACGACCAAAGCGTACACAAGATGCTGCCGGTATGGAGCAACTCTGCCAATGAGAACTGGTGCATGATAGGCTACCATGGTGTATCGGTAATAGCCGATGCTGTAGTGAAGGGCAATACCCGGGGGTACGAGGCTAACCGGGCGCTGGATGCATGTGTGGCCACCGCAAAGAATAGAAAATACGATGGCCTGGGCCACTACATGGCGCTGGGCTATGTGCCCGAAGACAAGAATTCATCATCGGTATCCAAGACGCTGGAGTATGCCTACGACGACTGGTGCATAGCGCAAATAGCGCAGAAGCTGGGACGCGATGATGTGTACCGCGAGTTCAGCAAACGGGCAGGCAACTACCGCAATGTGTACGATGCCGCTACCGGCTATATGCGCCCACGGCTCAGCAGCGGGGCCTTCCGCCAGCCCTTCGATGTGCTGAACACCGACGAGCCCGGCTATATAGAGGGCAATGCATGGAACTACAGCCTCTATGTGCCCCACGCCCCCGATGATATGATACAGATGATGGGCGGCAGGAAGCGTTTCACAAAGCATCTCGATTCGCTCTTTACCATGCAGTTGCCCGACAGCTTCTTCGCACATACCGAGGACATAACGCGCGAGGGCATAATAGGCAACTATGTGCATGGCAACGAGCCCTCGCACCATGTGGCCTACCTGTACAATCACTGCGATGCCCCATGGAGAACGCAGGAGCGTGTGCGCATGATAATGAAGAAAATGTACCGCCCCACGCCCGATGGCCTTGGCGGCAATGACGACTGCGGGCAAATGAGCGCATGGTACATCTTCAGCGCGCTGGGTTTCTACCCCATGGCGCCCGGCAGCGACAGGTACGAGCTGGGTAGCCCTGCGGTGAACACAGCCACCCTGCGGCTGGATAATGGCCGTACCATGTACATATCCACACGCGGGCAGGGCGATAAAAATGTATATGTACAGCAGGTACTACTGAACGACAAACCCCTGAACAGGAGCTACATCACCCACAGCGAGATAATGGAGGGTGGCGAGCTGGTGTTCCGTATGGGCAGCAAGCCTGTAAAGAAGTAAAAGAATGAATTGGGAAGATCTCTACAGGAAAACTATACTGCAAAGCTATCGCCACAGCCGCAGCTACGGCTGGCATTGGGGTTGCTGAAGTGGAAACCCTTGCCATTGAGCCCGTCCGAGAAATCGAGCGTGGTATCGCACAGGTAAAGAAAGCTCTTCAGGTCGGTCACTACCCTTACGCCCTGGTCTTCGAACACCTGGTCCTTGGGTTGCGTCTCGTTATCGAAATCAAGCTTGTAAGATAAGCCCGAGCAGCCACCGCCTACCACGCTCACACGCAGAAAGTAATCATCGCCCAAAGCAGCCTCCTGCCTTAGCTTCATCACCTTCTCCTTTGCCCTGTCACTTACATATATCATTGTTACCCTTATTTTATATGGTATATAGTAGTTAGTACATAGTAGATAGCTGAAGATCAACACTCATTGCGCCATCATACACTTCATACAACGCTCAATGACCATTTACTACTTACTATCTACTATGTACTAACGACCATTTACTAATGTCCTTTTTTCTCGGCCACCAGTTCAGGCAGGCCGTTCTTTACACGGTAGTCGTTTATAGCCGCTTTTATGGCGTCCTCTGCCAGTACCGAGCAGTGTATCTTCACAGGTGGCAGGTTCAGCTCTTCCACTATATCCATATTGTCTATGGCCAGTGCCTGGTCTATTGTCTTGCCCTTCAGCCACTCTGTGGCCAGCGAAGAAGATGCTATGGCAGAGCCGCAGCCGAATGTCTTGAACTTGGCATCGTTTATCACGCCGCTCTCCTCGTCCACCTCTATCTGCAGGCGCATCACGTCGCCGCATTCTGGTGCGCCCACCAGGCCGGTGCCCACATTCGTCTTCGCCTTATCCAGCGTACCCACGTTCTTGGGGTTGGAATAATGATCTATTACTTTCTCTGAGTATGCCATTGTTTTGAATTTGATAATGTGCAAATATGCAGATGTGCAAATTGCCCACTATGTATAATAATATTTTTATCTACTTTTTTTGCCGTCACACCATTTGCACATTCTTCATCTGCACATTTGCACATTCATTAGTGGTGCGCCCACTCTATCGTGTTCAGGTCTATACCTTCCTTGTACATTTCCCACAGCGGGCTCATTTCGCGCAGCTTCAGTACCGTGGTGGTTATAGCATCTATGGTAAAATCTATCTGCTCCTCGGTAGTGAAACGGCCCAGGCCAAAGCGCAGTGAGCTATGTGCCAGGTCGTCGCCCAGGCCCAGCGCCTTCAGCACATACGATGGCTCCAGCGATGCCGACGTACACGCCGATCCGCTCGACAGGGCTATGTTCTTATTGAAGCCCATCATCAGGCCTTCACCCTCCACATATTTGAAAGATATATTGCATACATGTGGCAGGCGATGTTCGCTGTTGCCGTTCACATATGCCTCTTCTATCTTCATCAGTGCATGCTCCAGCTTGTCGCGCAGCTTGCTCAGGCGCGCGGCCTCTTCGGCCATCTCGTTCATGCACAGCTCGCATGCCTTGCCAAAGCCCACTATGCCCGGCACGTTCAGCGTACCGCTGCGCATACCGCGCTCGTGGCCGCCGCCGTCCATCTGGGCGGTCACCTTTACCCTTGGGTTCTTGCGGCGTACATACAGCGCGCCCACACCCTTGGGGCCGTACATTTTATGCCCGCTGAAGGCCATCAGGTCTATACCGTCGGCATTCACGTCCACAGGTATCTTGCCCACGGCCTGCGTAGCATCGGTAAAGAACAGTACACCGTGTTTGCGCGCTATCTTACTTATCTCGCGCACGGGCTGTATCACACCTATCTCGTTATTGCCATACATTATGGCTATCAGTATGGTCTTGTCGGTTATAGCCGCTTCCAGCTCGCCCAGGTCTACCAGGCCGTCGGCCTTTACCTCCAGGTAGGTCACCTGCGCGCCCTGCTTTTCCAGGTGCTTGCAGGTATCCAGCACTGCCTTGTGCTCTGTGGTGCAGGTGATGATGTGGTTGCCCTTGGTGGCATACATCTCAAAGACACCCTTCAGGGCCAGGTTATCGGCCTCTGTAGCGCCCGATGTCAGTATTATTTCCTTTGCATCAGCGCCTATCAGCCTGGCTATCTGCTCACGCGCATAGTCCACGGCCTCTTCGGCCACCCAGCCAAAGGAGTGGTTACGGCTGGCAGCATTACCGAATTTTTCGGTAAAATAGGGCATCATCGCATCCAGCACACGGGGATCCATGGGCGTGGTCGCGTTATTGTCAAGATATATCGGCAATTTAAGTTCCATACGAATTTGTTGTGCTCTGAAAAGAGACTTCTTCAGGCAAAATTACGTCAATTTGATAACTTTACGGCCCCTTGCACTGTTTGCAGGTCTTATGTAGCCATTTATAAAAACTATTTGTTGCCATGCTAAGGATAGAACACCTGGGAATAGCTGTAAAAGACCTTTCCGTATCGCTGCCCCTGTACGAACAACTGCTGAACACCCCCTGCTACAAGCAGGAAGTGGTAGAGACCGAGGGCGTTAGCACGGCCTTCTTCCGCACCGGTGAGTCGAAGATAGAGCTGCTGGAGGCCACCAACGAGAACAGCCCTATAGCCAAATTCATAGCCAAAAAAGGCGAGGGCATACACCATGTGGCCTTCGAGGTAGAGAATATAGAGGCCGAAATGAAGCGCCTGGCCGCCCTCGGCTTCGAGCTGCTGAACACGACACCCAAGAACGGGGCCGACAATAAGCTGGTATGCTTTCTGCACCCCCGCACCACCAATGGCGTACTCGTAGAGCTGTGCCAGGAAAAAAGGTGACCGTTACCACATCGTTGACATTATTTTGTTACACAGGCATTGGCATATCGTTTTTATCATTATTATTACAGAACTTTAGCTACTTATGAAACGAATGATATTGCTCGCAGCTGTAGCTGCTATTTCTCACGGTGCTATCGCCCAGAAGAATAAAGTGAAGATAGAGACCGAGTATGGCAATATAGTGCTGATGCTTTACGACAATACACCGCTCAACACCAACAATATGGTGAAGATGGCCAACGAGCATTTTTACGATAGCACACTCTTCCACCGTTGCATTCCGCAGTTCATGATACAGGGCGGCGATCCCGACTCCAAGCAGGCCAAACCCGGCCAGTCGCTGGGCAATGGCGGCCTGGGCACCACCATACCTGCCGAGATAAATGATGTGAACTACCACAAGCGCGGCGCACTGGGCGTGGCCCGCGAGCAGACCCCCGATAAGTCGGGATCGGCCTGCCAGTTCTATATAGTGGCAGGCAAAACATTCACCGATGCCGAGCTGGACAATATGAGCAAACGCACCGGCCGCAACTATACCCCTGAGCAGCGCGAGGTGTACAAGACAGTAGGCGGTACGCCCCACCTCGATGGCAACTATACTGTATTTGGCGAGGTACTGGAAGGACAGGAGATAATAGACAAGATAGCCAACGAGCCCCGCGATGCCAACGACCGCCCCAATAAGGATATCCGTATGGTGAGCGTACGCGTGGTAGAGGAAAAGAAGAACATCATATCCAGCGTAAAGGGCTTCTTCAAAAAGAAATCATAGGCCACCGGCCAGATGTTAATGAACCCGCGCGACCGCGCGGACATTGACACTCCCTCTCCTTGGGAGAGGCCTGCCTGCCGGTAGGCAGGGCCGGGGAGAGGCTCTAGCTACTGCCGCATACCTGCCGGGTGTGCGGCAGTGTCTTTTATGTAGGGCGCTATTTGCTGCGCCAGCATACGCGAGAACAGCTCTGACCCCTGCTTGTTCAGGTGCTGGCTGTTGTAGAAGTATGCCTTGTTCGAGTCTATGTAGGTATGCGTATGGTCCAGCAGCGGCACCTCATACTTCACCGACATATCTCTTAGCACGCCCATCACCTGGTCCATATTTTTGATGAAGGCCGTAGCCTCGTAGTAGCAGGGCGAATACACCAGTATCAGCCGCACACCATTGTCTTTGCAGAACTGCACATACTCGTTCAGCAGGGCTATCGCCTCCGGCTCTATGGCCAGGCTCATGCCATTGGGGTTCTGCCGCACCATCTCGTCAAATGCATTGTCCCACGTCAGCAGCCTGCCCTCGTAGCCCTTATACTTCACCGCCTTTACACCACGGCCCAGGTAGCTCATTATACCTTCCTTTATCAGCGGCAACTGGTTGTTGTATTTGTACAGCGGAAAGAACCTGTCTGCCACCGACACCCCGGGATACATACTGCTGTATATGCGCCACATGGCCGTATCGGCCAGGTAGGGAAGGAACTGCTCGTAATGCGGCAATTCCTTCGAGCGCGACATGGCCGTGTTCAGGCCTACCTCCTGCACTATGTACTTCGGCATCTTGTTGTAGCGCAGGTATATCTTCAGCCTTTCGAATTGCAGGTCCAGCGGCGTGCCGTCCAGGCCCAGGTTGTAAGTGTTCACACCCAGGGCGCTGTCCATTATCTGCGGCGAGAAATGCACCCACGACCGCGATGAGCCCATGAACAGCATATCGGCCTGTATACGCCCTGCGAACAGGTCGTTCCACTCGGCATAGAGGAAGCTGCGCGACCGCTGCAGGCCCGCATCTACCATATACGCCAGCGGTATCAGCGCCACCATAGGCAGCACGCAGAACAACACCAACCTGTATACGAACCGTTTCATCAGAACTGGAAATAAATGAATTCTTTATTATTGAACATGCCCAGGTACAGTATGGCCAGCACCAGCACATAGTATATACCCCACCGCACCGCTACCGGCCTGCGCTCTACCAGTTGCACCACATCATACTTGCCCTGCAGCATATGCACGCCTTCCATGAACAGTATCAGGGCCACGCACAGCAGCATGCGCATGGGCGCCAGTTGTATACCTGTGCTGAAGTGCCTGCTGCTTATCATCTGCGGTATCTCGGTAAAGACGCCCGGCAGCCTGCCCACCATATACAGCGCATCGCTCACATTCTCTGCCCTGAAGAATATCCACGAAAAAGCTATGAAACCCACCGTGCAGAACTTCCCTATTGCATTTGCCACCGGCACTGGCAGCTTTTTGAAGAGCTTCTTGCGTTTCTTACGCGTCAGGTACTCATACACCAGCGCCAGCCCGTTCAGCACACCATATATCACGAACTTCCATCCCGCCCCGTGCCAGAAGCCACTGATAAAGAAGGTAATGAGCAGCCCGAAAACTATGGCCATAGTGCCCCAGTTGCGCAGCCCCACCACTATGGGGTTGAACAGGTAATCGTTGAACCATGTAGAGAGCGATATGTGCCACCTGCGCCAGAACTCCGTTACACTCTTGCTATTGAACGGGCGGTCGAAGTTCAGCATCAGCTTGAAGCCCATCACACGCGCACTGCCCAGCGCTATATCAGAGTAGCCCGAGAAGTCGCAGAATATCTGGAAGGCGAACATCACGGCCCCTATCGCTATAGCCACCGATGAATGGTGGTGCGGATCGCTGAACACCATATCCGTCACCACGGCCAGCCTGTCGGCTATCACCACCTTTTTGAACATGCCCCACAGCATCAGCCGCAGGCCGCTCACCACATTATCGTATTTGAATGTCTGCACCTCGTGGAACTGGTGCAGCACGTTCTGCGGGCGCTCTATAGGCCCCGCCACCAGTTGTGGGTAGAACATCACATAGAGCGAGTATATGCCGAAGTGTCGCTCGGCCCTCTGGTTGCCCCTGTATACCTCTATGGTATAGCTCATGGCCTGGAAGGTATGGAACGAGAGCCCTATGGGCAGCAGTATGCTCAGGTAGGGTATGGGGTTCTTATACCCCATATACTCTGCCACACTGGTTATATTGTCGTTGAAAAAGTTGAAATACTTGAACACTGCCAGTACGCCTATATTGGCCACCAGGCTCATTACCAGGTACCGCTTTTTCTTTGCCTTATCGGGTTCGTTCTCCAGCAGTATGCCCGCATAGTAGTCTATCACTATGGTAAAGCCCAGTATCAGTATATATATGGGCTTGAAGAACATGTAGAAAAAACATGAAGCAACAAGCAGCAGCACCCACCGGAACTTATGCGGCAACAGGAAGAAAGCTCCCGTTACTATAATGAAGAAAAAAACGAATTCGATGGAATTGAACAGCATACCGGCGGTCAGGGGTCAGGGCAGGTACTTACACCCTGCCCTAAAAACAGTGCGAAGGTAATAATTACCCTGAGATAGTAGATAATACCATAAGACCCCTCCCCACCACCATACCGAAAAGCAGCCTACTTTTGCAGCATATATGCTCACGAAACTCTCGGTCAACATCAACAAGATAGCCACCCTGCGCAACAGCCGTGGCGGCAGCAGGCCCAGTGTGCTGCAGGCGGCCATAGACTGCCAGGCCTTCGGCGCCGACGGCATCACCATTCACCCCCGCCCCGATGAGCGGCACATACGCTACTCCGATGCCCGCGAGATAGCAGGCATCATCACTACCGAGTTCAATATAGAGGGCAACCCTAAGGAGGACAAATTCGTGCAGTTGGTGCTGGAGGTAAGACCCGCCCAGGTGACCCTTGTGCCCGATGATCCCGGCCAGCTAACCTCCAATCACGGCTGGGACACCATAAAGGAAAGAACCTACCTGCGCGATATGACAGAGGTCTTTCATAAGGCCGGCATACGCGTATCCATCTTCACTGATCCGGTAGAAAGCATAGTGGCCGCCGCCGCCGATACCGGCACCGACCGCGTAGAGCTTTATACCGAAGATTATGCCCGCCATTACCAGCAGGGCCGCGAGGCCGCTGTGGCCACATATGTAAAGGCCGCACAGGTAGCTACCACTCATGGCCTGGGCATCAATGCCGGCCACGACCTGGATATGGACAACCTGGGTTACTTTACCCGCACTGTACCCCGGGTGCAGGAGGTCTCCATCGGTCATGCCCTCATAGCCGATGCCCTCTACTATGGCCTGGAGAATACCATACAGCTCTACAAGCGTGCCATCGCCCGCGGCTAGGCAGTACTGTTCATCATCATTTTATTATCTTTCGCTATGCGCGTTGTCACATCCCTCTACCTGGTCATACTGGCATATATCATTGCCGCCCTCGTCTTCTGGGAGATGAGCCTGCAGCAGCAGAGCGGCCGCATATATGCGCAGGAGGTCATCACCCTGCGTACCCAGCTCGATAGTATGCAGTTCCCCCGCGAGTATGCCGCAGAGATGCACCAGCTCAACGAAAAGCTCGATAGCCGCACCACCCAGTATGTGGCCGAGGGTATTACCTTCCTCGTGGTCATACTCATAGGTGCGGCCGTGGTATATGGCTCCTTCAGCAGGCGCATCAGCCTGTCGCGCCAGCAGAACAACTTTATGCTGGCCGTCACGCACGAGCTCAAATCGCCACTGGCATCTATAAAGCTGAACCTGCAAACGCTGGAGAAACACCAGCTGGACGATGAGAAACGCCGCAAGCTCATAGACCGCTGCATCTCCGAGTCGAACCGGCTCAACGATCTCTGCAACAATATGCTCTTCACATCGCAGATAGAGGGTGGGCAGTACAAGCCTGTGCTGGAGGCCTTCAGCCTGTCCGATATGGCAGAAGATGTGGTGGCAGAATTTGCCGCCCGCTACCAGCGAACATTCGAGGAAGACATATCAGAAGGCTGCCGCATCATTGGCGACAAGTCTATGCTGCGCATAGCCGTTACCAATCTTGTAGAGAACGCCATAAAATACACCCCCGCTACAGGTGTCATAAAGCTAAGCCTGGAAATGCGCCAGCAGACCGCCATACTACAGGTGGCCGATAAGGGACCCGGCATACCCGATGCCGAGAAGAAGAAGGTCTTCGACAAATTCTACCGCGTGGGCAACGAGGAAAGCCGCAAGACCAAGGGCACAGGGCTGGGCCTATACCTCAGCAGCCGCATAGTGGCACAGCACCGTGGCCGCATGCTCATAAAGGACAACGCGCCCACCGGCAGCATCTTCGAGATACAACTGCCTGTGCTGCAGAACCGTCCCTGACCTTACTTTTTCCTGTACACATCCGCATGGTCTCTTCTATGCCTGCGGCTATATACATGCACCAGGTGGTTCAGGTAACGAACACTGCTTACATAGCAGCCACATCCGTGGTATCGCCCGATGCCGTCTGCCGGTTGGCCAGCTTCTTTATATCCCCTATCGATATGAACCGGAACACGAACATCAGCGCCATACACACCCCGCCAAATACCGCGAACTGTACCGGCCTTGCAGCATGCCATACTACCGTCAGCCCATAGCCCAGGGCCAGCACCAGTAGTGCATAGCCTATATGCGCCAGTGTCCAGCGCAGGTTCAGCGGCAGCTTTATTATGCGTATGGCCACAACCATGAACGCCAGCGCCAGCGCCGTCTGCGTGGCCAGCGATGTTATGGCCCCGCCAAATGCCTTGTATTGCGGTATCAGCCAGTAGTTCAGCGCCAGGTTGAAGACCACACCGCACAGTGCTATCGTGTTCAGCGCCCGCATGCTGCCATTGGCCGTCAGCAGGGTAGAGTATACATACATCAGGCACCATGCCGGGAATGATAGCATGAGGCAGGAGAACACCATATGGTAGCTCACATGCTGCGTGGCATATAGCTCGCCCTTGTGGTACAGCAGGTACATTATATCGCCGCCAAAGAACAGTGCGGCCACCGCCACCACTACCGAAAAGGGCAGCATCATGTTCACGCACAGGCGCACGATAGGGCGCACATCGTCCTTCTGCGCCAGCATGCGCCCAAAGAGCGGTAGCAGCATAGTGGCGAACATCAGGCCCAGTATATTGGCCATATCCAGCAGGCGGAAGGCCGCGGCCCATATACCTGCCTGCGCCTTGCCGTCGGCGCTCAGTCGTTCTATCATCACGGCATCGGCCCGGTTATATACCGACATCAGGAAGATGAGCAGCGCATACGGAAAGCTGCTCCTCATCACGCTCAGTATCTCCGGCATGCTGAAGGAGAAACGCAGTTTTACCCTACCTATACGCCTCAGTATCACATACCCCATACCTGCCGCTACAAAGTAGCACACCACCTGCGCTATCACGAACCACTGTATGCGAAAGGCCCTTGCCGTGGGCGGGTACAGCAGCAGGAAGCCGCATATCAGTATCATCAGCGTACGGTCGGTTATAGACAGCAGCGCATCGGTCTTGAACCTGTGCAGCGCCGACACATTGCTGCGTATGAACGACAGCAGCGCATTCAGCGAGTGTATGAGCAGTATGCCTGCCAGCAGCCCCAGTTCCCATCCCCTGTAGCCCAGTATGTAGCCCCATGTGTAGGCTATGGCTATATATATGCACATCAGCACCAGCCTTGCCGACAGCATGGCCGGGAAAAGCTCGGGCAGCCGCTCGGGATTGGCGGCTATGGTCTTGCTGTTATAGTTGCTGATGCCGAAGTCCAGCAGGGTCTGGAAGATGATGCCCAGGCTGAACAGCGCCTGGTAGGTGCCATAAGAGGCAGCCGCCACCGTGTTCTGCACCGACCTGTCTATCACCAGCACCCACACCGGTTTCACCAGCAGGTTCACAGCTATGGTAAAAAGGATATTTTTTACAAAAAAGCGCTGCATTCGTACAAATAACGGCGGATAAGTCGGTAAAAGTATATTTTTGTCGGCATTAAGCTATGCGCATTGCGGTAAATACACGCTTACTGTTAAAGGGGAAGCTGGAAGGTATCGGTTGGTTCACATATCAGACATTGGAGCATATCGTCAGGCAGCACCCTGAGCACGAGTTCTATTTCTTTTTCGACCGTCCGTACGACGAGCAATTCATTTTCGCACCCAATGTCACTCCCGTGGTCGTTCATCCGCAGGCGCGCCACCCTATTCTCTTCTATCTCTGGTTCGAGTGGAGCATACCTATGATGCTGCGCAAGTACAAGATAGACCTCTTCCTCTCTACCGACGGTTACCTGTCGCTCAGTACCAAGGTGCCCACCTGCCTCGTCATACACGATCTCGCGTTCGAGCACTATCCCGAGCATTATGTTACCAGCCACCGCCTGTACTGGCGGCATTACTCACCCCTCTTTGCCCGCAAGGCCGCGCGTATCGCCACCGTATCTACCTTTTCGAAGAACGATATCAGCGAGCGGTACGGCATAGCGCCCGGCAATATAGATGTGGTATATAATGGTGCGCACGAGGAGTACCGCCCACTTACCGCACCCGAGCGCGAGGCCGTGAAGGAAAAATATACCGATGGCTGCGAGTACTTCGTGTTCGCAGGGGCCATACACCCCCGCAAGAACATACTGAACCTGCTGAAGGCCTTCTCGGCCTTCAAGAAGCGCCAGCGTACCAATATGAAGCTGGTGATAGTAGGCCGCCCCGCCTGGAAGTACGACGAGGTAGAGATACTGCGCCACACCATGCCCTTCAAGGAAGATGTACGATGGGTAGGCTACATGAATGTGGACGAACTGAGCAAGGTGATAGGCGGCGCCTATGCGCTGGTATATGCATCCCTGTTCGAGGGTTTCGGTATACCTATACTCGAGGCCTTGCAGTGCAATGTGCCCGCCATCGTCAGCAATACATCGTCCATGCCCGAGGTGGCCGGCGATGCGGCCCTCCTCACCGATCCCGCCGACCCCGATGATATAGCCGCTAAGATGCACACCCTGTACAAGGACGAGACCCTGCGCGCCCGCCTGATAGCCAATGCCGCCACCCAGGTACAGAAATTCACCTGGCAGGGCGCAGCCGACCGCCTGTGGGCCTGTATGATGCAGTGTGTAAGCGGCAAATAATTCTCTTGTGCTGGTTACCTACCACCTAATTCAATTGTTTATACGGTAGGTCGGGCAGCGCAAAAATATTATCGTCCAATTTCTTCCTCGTCACCTTTTTTGCCTCGGTGATGATGGTCGACGAGCCGGTCTCAGCTATTATCTTCAGATAGGGCGCATTGCAATATTCCGACATCAGATCGAAGCTCATACATTTATGCCGGGTGAAATATTTCTTACTCATTCTCAGTTTAGGCGAGTAAAAGACCGTCTGTGTTCCTTCTTCGTCCTTCATTTCTATGGCACGGCACTTATATCCCAGTATGGTGGCCTGTGCATCTATGCGCCCGATCGCCGATCTGCCGGTCTCTTTCGAACAATCCAGGAAATAGATAGTGTCCCTGTCATGCGCTTTAAAGCAATACCGGTTGGCGTATTTGTCATACATGATCCACTCAAGCGTTCCGTGCTCCAGTACCTGTTTATAAGATCCCTTCTTTAGGTATGTAGTATACGATGTACCGAAAGTGCTTGTATAAGCGCCGGTACCCGCAAGCGTATCTTTTGCCACCTCTTTTGTAGAGAACTCTATCGTTCCTTCAAACTCTTTCCTTTGCCCCATGGCGCTATGGGCAACTATCAGTAAATAGAAAAACAAATGGAGGGTATATGATCTCATAGGTCGTTGTTTATGAACATTCTATTACGCAGCTATCTGCCTGCGATATTGAGGCCGCCAATGTATGAAAATAATACCTAAGCCACTTCAAGTATTACAATAGCCGTGCCTTATACCCTTTCGGCAACTGCGCTTATTACCTGTACGTTCGCCTGCTCCCATAGCTTATATTTGTAGTATACCATGAGAACGCAGACCAAGATAGCCGCCATATTCTTCCTATTCTCCCTCTTCGTCATCATACTGTTCAGTGTGTCGGTATACTACCCCATGAACAAGTTCGCCTTCTCCGACTTCTACAAGCGGCTGGAGATACGCGCCGTCATAGCTGCCCGCTCCGCACTAGAGACCGAGGCCGACAAGGCAAGTGTGATGCGCGAGATACGCGCCCTGCACCTGCAAAAGCTGCCCCAGGAAAAAGAGTACATTTTCAAGATAACGCCCGGCCGCTCCTTTGCCGAAGAGGCCGAAAGGTTAAAGGTGCCCGTATCCTTCTTCCAAAGCATAAAGAACAACAGGCCCGCCATCTACCAGCAGCGCAATATCTTTTTCTCGGGCATCAGCTACCAGGCCGGGCCCGACAGGTATGCCGTCATCGTATCAGCAGAGAATTACTTCAATATCCACTACCTGGCCTATATACGCAATGTGATACTGGCGGCCATTATCATCTCTTCCCTCTTTGCGCTCTCCATGTCGGTGCTTTTCTCGCGGCAGGTGTTCAACCCCGTTATCGCCATTACGCGAAAGGTGAAGGAGATAGGCTCGCAGAACCTGCATGTACGGCTTGATGGGGCCAATGAGAAAGACGAAGTAGGCGAGCTCGCTGCCACCTTCAATAATATGCTGGACAGGCTGGAGACCGCCTTCGAGACCCAGAACAACTTCATCAGCAATGCCTCGCACGAGCTCAGCACACCCCTCACCACCATCATAGGCGAGGCCGATGTGACCCTCTCCAAAGTGCGCCCGCCCGATGAATATATACGCGCCCTATCAGTTATACTGCACGAGGCCGAAAGGCTTGACAGCATCACCCGCTCACTACTATTCCTGGCACAGACCGGCTTCAATGGCAAGACCCAGAAATTCGAGCGCATGCGTGCCGACCAGCTGGTATACGATGCCAAAGAGACCATAGATAAGATAAACCCCGACAACAAGATATCTATAGACCTGAGCCGCATACCCCACAACCCCGACGAACTGAAGATAAAGGCCAATGGCCAGCTGCTGCACCTTGCCATCACCAACGTTATGACCAATGCCTGCAAATACTCTAACAATGGCCCTGTGACCGTATCGCTTTACCCCACCGAGGCCAGTGTGATCATAGCCATACAAGACCATGGCATAGGTATACCCGGCAATGAGCTGCAGCACATCTATGACCCCTTCTTCCGCGCCTCCAATACCGGCGAATATGCCGGCTATGGTATAGGCCTGCCCCTCTCGCGCAATATCATGCGCATTCACCGGGGCGAGATAGTTGTATTATCCCGACAGAACGAGGGCACGCTTGTACAGCTCATCTTCCCCCACTGGCAGCCATAGCATGGTGCGTTGGAAAATATGGCCCATTGGTTAATAGTTATTTACATTGACCGATATATGTACCGGTCAATAAGTAATTATTTATATTTCATATGTTATTTTATTGACAACTTTTACCTATCTTGCTCCAAAGCGACCATTATTTACCAAACACATTACCAAACACATCTAATAATTATGAAACAATTCTCCCTCCGCTTGTCCCTCATAGCGGCATTATTCTTTGCCCTCTCTCCCGGTAGGGCATCGGCGCAGTATTGTTCCCCCAGCTACAATCAAGGCTGTAATCTGGGCTACGGAGTAGGTACATTTATCCTCAATGGAGCAAGTAGTACCGCCATCAATGACCCCTCTACGGGTTGTTCTGCCGGCCCTTCTTATTATCTCGACAACACTGCGATGTCTGTTACCCTCAACGCAGGTGGCACATACACAGTATCTGCCAGCAATAACCCCCCTACAACACCTTTTCCTTTCCCCCCTACCGGTGTTCCTTGTATGGGAGTGTGGATAGACCTTAATAACAACAACTCATTCGAAGCATCAGAGCTTCTTGGTGGCAGTAGTTCTATGACCACCAGCTTATCCACTTTTAGCATCACCGTTCCCTCTACCGCTACTGCAGGCACCCGCAGAATGAGGGTCGTCGCATCCTCCGACCCTGCTGACTATACTGCGCTTAATACCTGCCCCAACCTCCTGATGGACATCATGGGAGAAGTGCATGACTATACAGCCGTCATAGCCGCTGCGGCACCTACCTGCCCGCCTGTGACAGGCCTTAGCGTCAGTGCCATCACATCGGGCTCTGCCACCCTCACCTGGACGGCCGCCACAGGCGCCACAGGCTACGAATTTGCTGTTACCACCTCATCTACCCCACCTGCATCGGGCACATACACGGCTACTACTACAGCTAATGCCACAGGCCTCAGCCCCAGCACTACCTATTATGCGCATGTGCGCACACAGTGCGGCACTCCTTATTCTACATGGGTCACCAGCGCATCTTTTACTACCCTGCCATCTACGTCTACCTGTGCTGCCGTTACCGGCGTTACCATGAGTGGCATCACAGCGGGCAGCGCCACCCTCAACTGGGCCGCTGTCACAGGTGCCATAGGTTATGAGTGGGCGGTTAACACCTCTGCTACTCCTCCTGCATCAGGTACGCTCACCACGCTGCTTACAGCTACCGCATCGGGCCTTACCGCCAGCACTGTTTATTATGCACATGTGCGCACCAAGTGCAGCGCTACCTCCTTTGCCGCCTGGACCACCAATACATTCACTACCACAGCGGCATCTACCTGCCCTGCCATCACAGGTCTTACAGCTACTGCCATCACCAGCGTTAGCGCTACTGTAAGCTGGACAGCAGTTACCTCCGGCGGTTCTCTCGGCTACCAGTATGTCATCAACAATACCGTTACCGATCCCGTAGGCTCGGGCACCAATACCACTGCTACCAGCACCAGCCCCACAGGCCTCACACCGGGTACTACCTACTATGCGCATGTACGCGATAGCTGTGGCGTAGGCAACTTCTCTCCATGGAGCACCATACCCTTTACCACACTGGCTGCGGCCGGCGGTTGCAATGCAGTTACCGGTCTTACCGCTACTGGCATCACGGCCAGCAGCGCCACGCTCAACTGGACAATGGCCACCGGCGCCGTAGCAGCCAAATGGGTAGTGGACAACACCCCTGCCGATCCTACCATCAGCGGCACCCTGTCTACTACATCTACAGCGGCAGTATCGGGTCTCACAGGCTCTACCACCTATTACGCCCATGTGCGCGATACCTGTGGTCCCACATCGCTCTCGGCATGGGTCACTATACCGTTCACTACACTGGCTACCGTTAATATCCCCAATATCAGCAATGGCACAGCGCCCTTCAGCGTAGCGGCCTACCCCAATCCCGTGAACCACGAGCTGACGCTGCAGGTAAGCGGTATCATCAGCAGCACTGCTACTATGGTACTTACCGACATCACCGGCAAGACCATCCGCACCATGCACATCGATGCCTACAGCACAACTATAGATGTGAGCGCACTGCCACAGGGTATCTACATCATCCGCTACAGCGATGGCGGCCATGTACAGACCCTCAAGGTGAGCAAACAATAAATAACTGACACCATACATTACCACAGGGGCCGCGGTGCGGCCCCTGTTCTTTTTATGAGAACATCTCCTTCCCCTTGGGGGAAGCCTGGCTACCGCAGGCGGACCCGGGATGGGCTTCTTTCACTTTTTCGCTACTTTTGATAAATGGCAAGTTCACACGTCAGGCCGTCAGACCAACTGAGCAGCAAAGACCGGGAATATGAGAATACCATACGCCCCCAGACCATAGAGGATTTTGCAGGCCAGCCCAGCCTTATAGAGAACCTGCGTATATTCATAAAGGCCGCCAACCTGCGCGGCGAGGCGCTCGACCATGTGCTCTTCCACGGTCCTCCCGGCCTGGGCAAGACCACCCTATCGCGCATAGTGGCCAACGAGCTGGGTACCAGCATCAAAGAGACCAGCGGCCCCGTCATAGAAAAACCCGCCGACCTCGCAGGCCTGCTTACCAGCCTGGAGCCCCGCGATGTGCTTTTCATAGATGAGATACACCGCCTCAGCACCGTGGTAGAGGAATACCTCTACGCCGCCATGGAGGACTTCAAGATAGATATAATGATAGACAGCGGCCCTGCGGCACGTTCCATACAGCTCACCATCAACCCCTTCACCCTTGTAGGGGCCACCACCCGCAGCGGCCTGCTCACGGCCCCGCTGCTGTCGCGCTTCGGCATCAAGTCGCGGCTGGAGTATTATACCGCCGATGTGCTGCAGCGTATACTCCTACGCGCTGCAGGCGTCCTCAATGTGCGCATCACATCTGATGCCGCTATGGAGATAGCACGCCGCAGCCGTGGCACGCCGCGTATAGCCAATGGCCTGCTGCGCCGCATGCGCGATTTTGCACAGGTGCTGGGCAATGGCGTCATAGACATGGCCATAGTAGAGCATGGCCTTCGCGCCCTGAATGTGGACGAGAGCGGACTGGATGATATGGACAATAAGATACTACTCACCCTTATCGATAAGTTCAAGGGAGGTCCCGCGGGCATCAGTAATATAGCCACCGCCGTGAGCGAGGAAGCAGGTACCATAGAAGAGGTATACGAACCCTTCCTCATACAGGAGGGCTACATCATACGCACCCCCCGCGGCCGCGAGGCCACCGAAAAAGCCTACAAACACCTGGGCAGGAAAAAAGGCGGGCACAGTGGTACGTTGTTCTGAAAAGAGATCATAATACCGTGATATGTAGGTCGACCAAGTTTTCGTCCTTAGATATTGTATCTTTGTAATGCTAAATGTTTTCCATGAAAACTGTTGTGATAAATGCTGAAGATGATAAAGTAGCCAAACTCCTTACCACTCTTGCCAAGAAAATGGGGCTTAGCTCTTATGTGCTGAATGACCAGAAAAAAGAAGAGATAGCCCTTTTCCGCGCTATAGATGAAGGGATGAAAGGCGAAAAACTACCCCTCACCTCCAGTTACGATATATTAGACAACTTACTTAGTTGATCATGCTTATTGAAGTTACATCCAGTTTCAATAAGGACATATCTAAGCTGCGTGACAGAAAATTGATCTTGGCAGTAAAAACCGCGTTACAGCAATTGGAATCAGCAAGTAGCCTGGCAGAGCTATCGAACCTAAAAAAGCTACAGGGCACATCCAATTACTACAGATTGCGCATACACGATCACCGAATGGGAATATATGTTGATAACAACAAGGTGACCATAGCGCGTTTTTTGCATAGGAAAGATATCTATCGCTATTTCCCATAGCTTTGAAAATGATCATCGGGCATACCACCGGAAAGCACCTATTCAAGCCTAGTTTGGCGAAGTCTGCCGACTTCGTCATAGCAGAGCGCGGTCTCCTGACCGCCGAATAATACATCATGCCCATCCTTCCATCCTTAGGTTCAATAATTATCGCATTGCCACATTGGCAGATCGCCCAATTTTCACATTGCCACCCTCACATTATCGCATTCCTTCACATTTTCGCATTTTCGCATTAATACCCCCATAACCCCTACCTTTGCGCCGCAAATAACACCCGAGCCTTGAGCCGCATCAACCGATTTCTGAGCAAGCGAGTAGAGAACCCAAAAGCAGAAATGAACTTCCTCGATCATATCGAGGAGCTCAGGTGGCATATACTGCGCTCGGCCGTGGCCATAGTACTGGGCGCCTGTATCGCCTTCTGGAAGGTAGAGTGGATCTTCGACCACATCATACTGGGCCCGGCCCACAAAGAGTTCATTTCCTACAAATGGTTCTGCGCCCTCGGCCGCATGCTGCATTCCGACTCGTTCTGCATGAACCAGATAAACATGAAGTTCCAGAACACTGCCGTTACAGGCCAGTTCATGATGAGCCTCTCCGTCTCTACCATGATAGGCTTTGTAGGTATGTTCCCCTATGTCCTCTGGGAGCTCTGGAAATTCATCAAGCCTGCCCTCCGTGCCACCGAGATCAAGATGGCGCGAGGCATCGTTTTCTGGTGCTCGCTGCTGTTCTTCATGGGCGTATGCTTCGCCTACTTCATCGTAGCCCCCTACACCATCAATTTCTTTGGCAATTACAGCCTCAGCCCCCTGTTCGAGAACATCATCACTATAGATAACTATTACGATACCATGAGCAACCTCATACTGGCCCTGGGCGCTGTTTTCCAGTTGCCTATGCTGGTATACTTCCTCTCGCGCATCGGCATCCTTACACCCGAGTTCCTCAGGGCGCGCCGCAGGTATGCGTTCCTCATACTGTTCATACTGGCCATGGTCATAGCTCCGCCCGATGTGTTCAGTTGCCTGCTTATCTTCGTGCCGCTTTACATACTTTTCGAAATATCTGTGGCCATCAGCGGCCGTGCCGTAAAAGCCCGCAAGCTGCGCGAAATTATGAAACAACAAAATGGTGATATATGAGCAACCTGATCTTCGATAAAAGCCTTCCCATAGCCATCGGCAGCGATCATGCCGGTTTTGAATACAAAGAGCAACTGCGCGCCATGCTGGCCGCCGACGGCTGGCAGGTGGTAGACAAGGGCACCTACGATATAGGCAGCACCGACTACCCCGACTATGCACACCCCGTAGCCGCAATGGTAGAGGATGGTCTGGCCACGGCAGGTATACTGGTATGCGGCAGCGGCAATGGCGTATGCATGACCGCCAACAAGCACCAGGGCATACGCGCAGCCCTCTGCTGGACAGAGGAACTGGCATCACTCGCCCGCCAGCACAACAATGCCAATGTACTATGCATCCCCTCGCGCTTTGTGCCCTACCGCACTGCCGAGCAGATGACGCATGTGTTCCTCACTACCGCCTTCGAGGGCGGCCGCCACGAAAAACGCGTGAACAAGATCTGATATCATATAAACTCGACCTCACCTCCCCGGATGGGGAGGCTGGGAGGGGCTGAACACATATCTACGGGCAGATCGTCGAATAGTGATATTGATCGTTCTCTTACCGAAACAAGAAAGGCACTGTATCGCTACAGTGCCTTTCTCTATTTTGAATGAGGTATCCTTACCGCAGGTCCACTACCTCTACACCGGGGTGCGCTTTTGCATCCCACGCGAAATGGCTATCGGGTATATCGGCGTTCTGGGTCACATTGCTTACCGTTATGGCATATTTGTTGCCATTCTTCTCCCAGTAGTTGCCACCCGCTATCATGCTGGCGCTCTTATCTACCATCAGTTCTATTTTGGCCAGTTGCTTGCTCTTGTCGTTGGGTACAAGCTCTATTATTTCGCAGTTCTTGCCGTTCTCCTTCCTTTCGCCCTTGTAGGTATATTTATATTCCTTGTCAAAGAAGCTGGGGGTGAACAGCTTGGCAGGAGACATGCTCTGCTGCGTAGGGTCGTACTTGGCCACCTGTACCTCTTTGGCATCCTTGTTATACGTCCACACGGTAACGTTATCGCTCATTATCTCCTGGCTGCCCATCGTCAGATGGTATTTCTGGCCCTTCAGCTCCACACTGCCCTTGCGGGTATCGGTCACATTGCCTCCCTTGCCGCCTGTCAGTTTCAGGGTAAAGGAAGCCTTCATTGTCTTCAGCGAACTTACCTTCTTGCTCACGGCATCCAGTATGCCTTTCGCCTTGGGGTCGTTCTGTGCCATTGCCGGGGTAGCTATGCACATTGCCAGCGCTATACCGGCAGTGATGAATTGTTTCATTTGAGTGGTTTTGAGTGAGTGTAGTACTAGCGGGCAAAAATATACAATAAAATGTGTGTGTTTTGTTAACTCTCCCTGCTAGTCCAGCGACTGCAGGAAGCCCTCCAGCTCGGCCTCTGTCTTGAAGTACACCTCGCGGGGCTTGCTGCCTACTGCCGGGCCTACTATGCCTGCGGCCTCCAGCTGGTCCATTATACGGCCTGCGCGGTTATACCCCAGGTTCAGCCTGCGCTGCAGGTTCGATGTAGAGCCCGACTGCATCTGCACCACCAGCCTGGCACAGTCTTCAAATAATTTGTCCCTGTTCGATAGGTCCACCTCCTTGGCGCCCTCGCCATCCTCGCCCTCATACTCAGGCAGCTCGAAGGCCGAGAGGTAGCCGCGCTGGCGGCCTATGAAGTTCACCACATCCTCTACCTCGGGCGTATCTACGAATGCGCACTGCAGGCGCAG
Source organism: Nemorincola caseinilytica (assembly GCF_039540515.1). NCBI lineage: Bacteria > Pseudomonadati > Bacteroidota > Chitinophagia > Chitinophagales > Chitinophagaceae > Nemorincola > Nemorincola caseinilytica. The sequence goes on from NZ_BAABFA010000007.1 coordinate 188,532, forward strand.
CAGCTCGCTGCCGTAAGATATGAGCATGTCTCCGCGGCCTATCAGTTGTTCTGCGCCGCCCGTATCCAGTATGGTACGAGAATCCACCTTTGCCGATACCTTGAACGCTATACGCGCCGGAAAGTTGGCCTTTATGGTACCTGTTATCACATTCACCGACGGGCGCTGTGTGGCTATTATGAGGTGTATGCCTATGGCACGCGCCAGCTGCGCCAGGCGGGCTATGGGCATTTCCACCTCCTTGCCTGCGGTCATTATCAGGTCGGCGAATTCGTCTACCACCAGCACTATGAAGGGCAGGTACTTATGCCCACGCTCGGGGTTCAGCTTGCGGCTTATGAACTTCTCGTTGTATTCCTTTATGTTACGCGTACCGGCCTCTTTCAGCAGTTCGTAACGGTTGTCCATCTCTATACACAGCGCGTTCAGGGTGTTTATCACCTTCTTTGTATCGGTGATGATGGCCTCTTCCTCATTAGGCAGCTTGGCCAGGAAGTGTTTCTCTATCACCCTGTATATAGACAGCTCCACCTTCTTCGGGTCCACCATCACGAACTTCAGTTGCGACGGATGCTTCTTATACAGCAGCGATACCAGTATGGCATTTATACCCACCGATTTACCCTGGCCCGTAGCGCCCGCCATCAGCAGGTGCGGCATGGCCGCAAGGTCCACTATGTAGTTCTCGTTATCTATCTTCTTACCCAGCGCTATGGGCAGGCTCATCTTGTTGTTCACAAATTTGTCGCTGCCCAGCAGTGTACGCATAGACACTATCTGCTTGTTGGTATTGGGCACCTCTATGCCTATGGTGCCACGGCCCGGTATGGGCGCTATGATGCGTATGCCCAGTGCCGACAGGTTCAGGGCTATATCATCCTCCAGGTTGCGGATCTTCGATATACGCACCCCTTCGGCAGGCACTATCTCATACAGGGTCACGGTAGGGCCTACGGTGGCGCTGATGCGCTGTATCTCTATACCAAAGCTCCTCAGTGTCTGTATGATCTGTGTCTTGTTCTTCTCCAGTTCTTCCTTGTCCAGCGATATGGCCTCTGTCGCGCGGTCCTCCATCAGGTCCAGCGTGGGGAACCTGTAGTCCGGCAGGTCCAGCTCAGGCGCATAGGGCTCGTTGCTGGCTATCGATATATGCGACCCATGCGTTATAGCGGGCTGCTCTTCCTGCTGTATCACCTCGAAGGAGAATTCCGGCTCATCACCATTCCCCACAGCAGGTTCGGGCTCCAGTTCAGCCTCGGCCATGGGGCCACGGGCGGCCAGCGCTGCAGTCTCCTTCTCCTCCAGGTACTTCTGGTAGGCGAGGTATTCTTCGTTCTCTTCTTCCTGCGGCTCTTCTCCCGGCTCTTGTATATCATTCTCTTCAGGCGCCCCTTCATGCAGGGTTATCTCCCACTGCTTCTCTTCCACAGATGGCGCTGCGGCCTCTGCTACAGGCATGGTCGCCGCAGGTTCTGCCCCTGCAGGTACAGGTTCTGCTTCCTCTGCAGTCTGCTCCGGCTCATTGAACACCGGTGCAGGCCCCACCGATGCTGCCATTGCCGCAGCGCGTGCGCGCATACGATCCATAAATGGCCTTATATCCAGCGAGAAAATAACGAAGACAAAGAAGAGTATAGTGGCCAGCAACACCATGCCGGTACCGGCCGTACCAAGGAAACCATTCAGATAGGTGATGGCGCCACTGCCCAGCCGCCCGCCCAGCGGGAACGAGCTATGCGGGAAAAGATAGGTGAGCGTAGGCGCTACCAGTAGCAGCAATATAGATACCCAGCGTATGTAGCGCAGTGCGGGCAGCACCTTCGAGTCGTATACCACATGCAGGCCCAGGGCCGCTATGGCCATACCCACCACCAGCGATGCTATGCCGGCACCCTTGTATACAAGTATGTGCGATACGGCCGCACCGAACCTGCCTCCCCAGTTGGCCACAGGCTGCGCCGTACCATCCCACACAAAGCTCCACATGCTGCTGCTGCCAAAGAGCTTATCCTGGTCCGACATCCAGCTAAAGAAGTAACTGATGATGGAAAAACACATGAATACACCCGCCAGTATCAGGAAGATACCAACACCCAGGCGCACCTGCCTGCGACGCTCCAGCGCTGTCTGCGCCAGTTCATCGGGCTTGGGCGGTGGGGGTGGTACAGGTGGTGCTTTTTTGGTCTTGGTAGTTGTAGTAGCCATCGGTAGGATAATGTTGTAAAAATACAAGGAATACCAACGCAATGGGTCTATTTACTTCACCATCCATATTATATATTTCAGCACAGCGTCGCACGTTATATATTTCGCAGGTAGGCCGCCATTTTTTTGCGTTCTGCCGCTTTTCAGTTAATTTGTATGCACATATGTTCGCATGAACGATCTCAAACTTCCTTTTTACGTTCGCCTATCACTTTCGCTGCTCACCGTTGTACTGCTGTTCATTATACTGCGTGCGGCTGCAGGTATATTCATACCACTGCTTTTCGCCCTATTGGTGGCCATCATGCTGCTACCGCTCAACAATTTTTTCGAGACACGGCTGCGCCTGGGGCGCTCCGCATCGCCCCTGCTCTGTGTCACGCTGGCCATAGCTGTTATGGGCATATTCCTCTATTTCGTTTCCACACAGCTGGCCATCTTCCTGCAAGATATACCCGCCCTGCAGGTGCGCCTCACCGGCCTGTTCGATACCATACAGCTCTGGCTTTCCTCCAAGATGAAAGTATCGGCGGGGCAGCAGACGGAGTATATAGGCAAAACACTGGAGCGCGTTATGGAAATGATAGGCAGCTCTGCCAGCAACCTGCTGCTCTATGTGTCCGGCACATTGCTGCTGCTGGTCTTTGTGTTCCTTTTCACCTTCTTCATACTCTACTACCGCAGGCTGCTCATGCGTTTCCTGCTGGCACTCTTTGGCGAGCGCAACGGCGCGCAGGTACAAGAGGTGGTAATGGGTACCCGCAACATGATAAATGCCTACATAGTAGGCCTGGTGGTAGAGATGGTGCTGGTAGGGGTGTTCTCCTGCGCCCTGTTGCTGCTTATGAATGTGCATTATCCCTTCCTGCTGGGCATTATGGTGGCCATATTCAATGTCATACCCTATGTTGGGTTTTACAGTGCCATGGTCATCACCATGCTGGTCACCTTTGCCAATAGCAATATGAACATGGCGCTGCAGGCGGGCGGTGTACTATTTGCGCTGCACCTGGTAGATGCCAATGTGCTCTTTCCCCGCATCATGGGCCGCCGCATGCGGGTCAATCCCTTCGTTACCATAGTAGCGGTCATAATAGGCCAGTACCTGTGGGGTGTGCCGGGCATGTTCCTGTCGGTACCGGTAGCAGGCACCGTGAACCTGGTGTGCGAAAGCGTGGGCCGCTTCAAGGTATGGAGCATACTCATGGGCTCCGACGAGGGTTGACCAACGGAAAATATTTCATGTATTCTTCATATACCACTGCCTAAAAGTGAAGGAAAATTCTAAATATCTTCTTAAAACCGCCAAATAATGCCCCCATCCTTTGGTTTTAAAGGAAGTATTATCTAATTTGCATACAGATAAATTTCCGTGTAAAGATGAAAAAGGTATTTACCCTCTTATCGATAGTATGTGCAATGTTCGGTGCGAAGAACGCCGATGCACAGTCTTTCTCTAGCCAGCACGATACCGTTTGGGTGAACGTGCCGGGTACTTTCAATGCAGCCAACCACCTCAATAACCTCACCTCGGGCAATATAACTTACCGCTGGAGCGTAGTTGCTACCAACTGCCCTGCCGATTGGCTGGCTACCTTGGGCGTATGCGATAATGTAGGCTGCTATTCATCTACAGATATATGGCCTGCGTCTTCATCTACCGTTAAGACATCTGCGCCATATGCTCCCGGTCTGGGCGACTTCCATGTACAGGGCGACCTGAGCGCTGTGAGCACTCCCGGCCCTTACTATGTAAAGATATACATAGCCAACAAGGACGTATCGACAGATACCGCCGTACAGACGTACATCATCAGCAGGTCTGCTACCAGCACACCTTCAGTACCTAAGATCACGAACGAAGTAGCACTCTACCCCAACCCCGCTACATCTTCTGTGAACGTGGTATACGATGCCGCTACCGATGTGAAGAACATAGCCATCTACAGCATCATAGGCAAACAGATGAACATATACAGGCCAGTAGGCAACAGCGCCAATCTGAATATAGAGGCCCTGCCTGATGGCATCTACTTCCTGAGGTTACTCAATTCCCGCGGCGAGGTAGTAGCCACACGCAAGTTCACCAAGCAATAATATAGGTCACTTATCATACTGAAAGAGCTGCTCCACAAGGGCAGCTCTTTTATTGTGTGCCCGTGAAATATTCTTTGTTAACATGCGATATGGAAAAGATCGATTATCTTGCAATATAAAACCGGCCCTTATGAAGCATCTTTTACTTCTTTTTCTCACATATTCTCTTACCGCCGGCCTTGCAAAAGCGCAGTCTTTCTCTGTGGCACACGATACCGTAAGGCTCAATACCGGCGGGCATTATACTGCCTCCAACAATATCACGAACCATACCTCCGACAATATCACCATACAGTGGCAGGTAGCAGAGACCAACTTTCCCGCCGACTGGATGGAAAATACGGGCATATGCGATATCGCCTCCTGTTGGACATCGTCAGATATATGGCCTACCAAGATGAAGCAGGCCGTATACACTCCCGGCGAGGGCGACCTTCACCTGCAGGGCGATCTTTCTACCGTACTCTCCGATGGCCCCTACTACCTTCGTGTGTACCTGCGCAATAAAGACATACCTACCGATACCGCCATGCAGACCTACATCATCTCCCGCAGCTTTGCAGGCATAGCCGCGGCCAAGGGCTCTGCCGATGATCTGTTCACACTCTTCCCCAATCCCGCCACTACCACCCTCAATGTCATATTCAATGGGCTGGGAGGTGTGTCCAACATAGCCATCTACAGCATCATAGGCAAGCAGATGAGCATATACAAGGCCACCGATAATACCATCAATATAGAGCATATACCCTCCGGTATATACTTCGTGCGGCTGCTCAATGCACAGGGCTATGTCATAGCCACACAGCGCTTTACCAAACAGTGATCAACCGATAGCTAATATTCTCAAGCTGCCTATTAGGTGGCCTATTTTTTTGTGGGGCAGTGGCACCCATTTAGTTGTTTTATATGCAAATAAGTTCATAAATTACATATCAAATACCCGGTTTCCTTATGAAATGCTTACGTCATATACTGTTTGGCTTCCTGCTGTCGGCAGGGGCTATCGTTGCCCAGGCGCAGTCGTTCACAGTGGTGCATGATACCGTATGGCTCACCGCTACCACATGGCCTTCCGTGGCCACTGATACTATATACAATCCCTCATCGGCAGGTATAAACATACAATGGAAAGTAGTGGCCACCGATATGCCCACCTGCATGCAGGATATATCGGGCATGTGCGACCCCACCGCCTGCTACCAGATGAACACGCTATGGCCCTCTTCCGTACATACCAGCATGTACGGCCCCGGCAATGGCCTCATCACCCTCAATAGCGATGTCAACTCATGCCCGCCCGGCTGCTACTATGTTCGTGCCCGGCTCAATAATGCTGCTATACCTACCGATACAGGCTATGTCACCTTCATAGTATGCAAGCCTGCACCCTCTCGGGTAACGAGCACTACGCAGGCCCCAGAGATAGCCCTCTATCCCAACCCTGCCACTACAATGCTGACCATAGAATATGGCAGCGCCGATGTAAAGAACATAGCCATATACAACATCATAGGCAGGCAGGTAGGCATATACCCTGCCGGCGCCCACAGTGCCACTATAGGCGTAGAGCATGTGCCTGCAGGCATTTACTACGCACGCCTGCTCAATGGCCGGGGCGATGTAGTGGCCACCCGCAGGTTCACCCGGCAGTGATGCGTGTTATTTGCGCCCCTCTGCCGTTACTGTATTATTTTTCCTTAGTTCGCTCTCTATCGCATCCAGCCTGTCGCCCAGGCTTGCGCGTAGTTCCATGTTCTGCTTTTGCTGGTCGTTCAGTTGTGCTTTCAGGGCTGCTACCTCTTCACGCAGTTGCGCCACCTCTGCACTGCGGCGTTCCAGCGCCTGAATGGCTATCATGCTCACGCCCATCATATCGGCCTGGTTGATGGTGGTATCATTTCCTATCACACCATACGCATCCCTGCCAAAGGCCGCATAAAAATCCTGCGCCATAGGCCCGTAGTGGCGGTGATGTGCGGCATCTTGTCCCTTATAATTCCAGCTACCAAGGTCCCATTTCGCTATCTTTTTCAGGAATACCTCACCATCTGCCACACAGAATTTCTCCTTCTTCCTTCGGTCGCTTATCACGCTCCAGCTATTGTCCGAAGGCGCAAGCTGCGCACCCACTGTGGCCTCGGCATTGGTATACAGCTTATACCCGCCCGCAAAGCGCATCATCATCTGGTTATCGGTATCGTTCACTGTTGGGGTACCATAAGCGGCCTCACCACCTCCCAATATGAAGGAACTCACTCTACTATTCGTTGAAACGTACTCACCCATTGCGAATGAACGCGCACCACTGGCCTCTACCATACGAGCCCCGAATGCATAAGCACTATCGCCTGTAGCAGCGGTATACCAATCCGTACCTATAGCTACAGCGCTTCTGCCTGTTGCTTTCGCTCCTTGCATAGCTATGGCTCCCCACCCACTGGCAACACAATTTACCCCACCTATAGCAAAAGCCCTTTCACCCGTGGCCTGGGCTCCCCACCCAAGGGCATAAGCAGTTGCCCCGGTTGCTCGTCCTCCACTAGCGAACGAACCCAGACCACTGGCCTCACCTCCTGTAAACGCCACCGATCTTTCTCCACTGGCATCGCATGTGCTACCTATGGCCACAGCACCAACTCCACTGGCCATATTCGCCGACCACCCTGCGCCTGCCGCAAATGAGCCCCAACCGCTGGCATTAGAACCTGTACCTATAGCAATGGCATCACGCTCACTAGCATTCCCGCCGCCAATGGCAACAGCGTCTATTCCGCTGGCAATTGTCCCTGGAAAAGCGCCGATAGCAATAGCACTATTTCCGCTCGCATTGCCACCTCCAATGGCAGTAGAATTGTATCCCGATGCCGTGGATGGATTAGTACCCCACCCTATCCACCCACTTACTCCTATAGCTACTGCATTACTACCGCTGGCATTTCCGCCACTCATAGCAGTAGAATTTTCTCCACTCGCAGTGGAGTTATAACCCATAGCAGTTGCTATATCTCCACTAGCTATAGATCTGCTACCCATAGCAGTAGACGCAGTGCCGCTAGCAATTGTGATGTTACCCATAGCAGTAGAAAGATCGCCAATGGCAGCAGAACCATATCCCATAACAGTAGACCCGCCACCACTGGCAATGGTGCTTATACCCATTGCGGTAGCATGTTCTCCACTTGCATTGGTGGCATTACCTATTGCCACTGCTCCATCTCCACTTGCGTTACCGCTTCCTAATGCCACTGCGCTTATTCCACTGGCGGTAGCTGCTCCCCATGTAAGATCGCCTCCCATAGCGATAGCCCCCTCTCCGCTAGCCATTGCCGATACCCCATATTGCCCACCCATAGCCACAGCATAATTGCCAGTAGCATTTCCACCACCCATTGCGGTGGCATTTGTCCCGCCGGCCGTGGAGCGGTACCCCATAGCAGTAGCCCATGGTCCGCTGGCCGTAGAATACAAGCCCATAACAGTAGAATGCGACCCGCTGGCGATGTTAGTCCAGCCCAAAGCCAAGGCACCACCCCCGCTTGCAGTGCTTCCCCCTATCGCCATGGAATACCACTCGCTTGCGACCCCGCCCATTGCTGCAAAACTGGTTGGTGCGTTGGCGGTGGAAAACCATCCGATAGCTATAGAATTATCCCCACTTGCAGTACCACTTCCCATAGCCACAGCCCCTGATCCACTGGCTATCGATGCACCCATAATATTTCCCCCCATGGCAATAGCATCTTCTCCACTAGCTGTGGCCGGTGCCCAGGAGTTACCACCCATAGCCACAGCATTATTGCCGCTGGCAGTACCTCCGCTCATAGCAGTAGAATTTTCTCCACTCGCATTGGAGTAATACCCCATAGCAGTAGAAGAATGCCCGCTGGCAATAGAGCTCTGGCCCATAACGGTCGAGTATGTTCCACTAGCTATATTATACCATCCCATAGCCAGGGAAGGCCCCCCACTTGCAGTGCTTCCCCCTATAGCTATAGAATACCACTCGCTTGCAATACCACTCATTACCGCAAAACTGGTGGGTCCACTGGCAATAGAGTTGTATCCAATTGCAGTAGAATTATCCCCGCTCGCAGTACCGCTGCTTATAGCTACAGCGCCTACACCACTAGCGATGGTTGGCCCCCATATATTACTGCTTCCCATAGCAATACCACCCTCCCCACTAGCTGAGGCAGGAGTTCCATAATAACTCCCCATAGCCACAGCATTATTGCCACTCGCATACCCACCGGCCATAGCGGTAGCATTAGCGCCACTGGCCACACTATGCTCACCCAGTGCGGTAGTACCAAGTACATGCAGCTTGGCCCCTGGTGCGCTTGTACCTATGCCCACACGGCCAGAGTTGGCATTGTATATATCATCTCCGCTGGCAACCCAGTGGCTGTCGCCACCACCACCGCTCATGGCCACCCATAGGGCGCCATTGTAGTAGTAGAAACCCGCAGTACCATCTACCTGGTATACCAGCAGGCCGGTAGCGGGCGCTACTATGGCATCACGCTGTGCTTGTGTCATGCGGGGCGCCAGCATGCCGCGTGTGGCAGACCGCACATCCAGCATGGCACTTGGGTGGGCCGGCGCTCCGTCGGTACTCATGGCTATGCCCTGGGCATATGCATTATCTGCCACCAGCGCCACCATGGCAGTTATATACAGGTAAGAGCTTCTCATAAGGAATGTTTTTTGCAATATAACGATTTAAGCATTATTTCAACATCTCATATGTCCATAGGCCGTCTAAGGTCTATTACTTTTCCCCATGCACGCATACATGATGCATGGTGCGTAAATTTGCCGCTATGCACAAATATCTGGAGGGACTGAACGAGCAGCAGATGGCTGCTGTGTTGCATATGGATGGCCCATTGATGATAGTTGCCGGCGCAGGCAGCGGAAAGACCAAAGTACTCACATCGCGCATTGCACACCTCATCAATAGCGGTGTAGATGCGTTCAATATACTGGCGCTCACCTTTACCAACAAGGCCGCAGCCGAAATGAAGGAACGTGTAGAGCATGCCCTGGGCAATACCGAGGCTCGCAACCTGTACATAGGCACCTTTCACTCGGTGTTCGCACGCATACTGCGCGCCGATGCCAACAAATTGGGCTACCCCAACAACTTCACCATATACGATACCGATGATGCCAAAAGCATCATAAAAGAGACAGTAAAGAGCCTGAACCTGGACGACAAGCATTACAAGCCTGCCTACATATACAACCGCATATCTGCTGCCAAGAATGCCCTTGTAGGCTATGCTGCCTACAAACAGGATATGCAGATACAGCAAGAGGACAGCCGTAGCAACAGGCCCCTTATGGGCGACATCTACGAGGCATATGCCAAGAAGTGCTTCAAGAACGGCGCTATGGATTTCGACGATCTGCTGTTCAATATGTATGTGCTGCTCACACACTTTCCCGATGCGCTGGCAAAGTACCAGGGCCGCTTTCGCTACATACTCATAGACGAGTACCAGGATACCAATGTGGCGCAGTACGCCATCATGAAGATGCTGGCCGCACGCAACGAGAACATATGCGTGGTGGGCGATGATGCGCAGAGCATCTACTCCTTCCGCGGCGCTACGGTGCAGAACATATTGCAGTTCCAGAACGACTATGAGGATGCTGCTGTGATAAAGCTGGAACAGAACTACCGCAGCACACGCACCATACTGGAAGTGGCCAACAGCATAATAGGCAACAACAAGAACCAGATACCCAAGAACCTGTGGACCGACAAGACCGAGGGCGACAAGATACTGCTGGCACGCACCGCTACCGACAATGACGAGGGCCGCTTTGTGGCCGATGCCATAAAGGAGCAGATGATGCGCAACCACTATGCCAACAAGGACTTCGCAGTACTGTACCGTACCAATGCGCAGAGCCGCTCGTTCGAGGAAAGCCTGCGCCGCATGAACATCCCATACAAGCTGGTAGGTGGCACATCGTTCTACCAGCGCAAGGAAATAAAGGACTACCTGGCCTACCTGCGTGTAGTAGTGAACTCGCAGGATGAAGAGAACATCAAACGCATCATCAACTATCCCACACGCGGCATAGGCAAGACCACCATAGAGCGCATCATAGTACGCGCCGACGAGCTGAACACTACCTTCTGGGAAGTGATAGCCAACCCCGAGATAGACGGCCTGCGCTCATCGCAGACCAATGCCTTTGTTACTATGATACAGAGCTTCCGCACCATGCTGGAAAAGCAGAATGCCTACGAGGTGGCATTTGCCGTAGGCAAGCATACCGGCCTGGTAAAGGAACTGTACGACGATAAGAGCGTAGAAGGTGTGGCCCGCTACGAGAACGTGCAGGAGCTGCTGAACTCTATAAAGGAATTCACTGAGACACCCGATGAGGAAGGCGAGCTGCAGGATAAAAGCCTGGGCAGCTACCTGCAGCAGATAACCCTGCTCACCGATGCCGATCAGGACAAGGAAGAGGATGCCAATGCCGTGAAGCTGATGACCATACATGCTGCCAAGGGGCTGGAATTTCCCTGTGTCTTTGCCGTAGGGCTGGAGGAGAACCTGTTTCCCAGCGCCATGAGCATGTACGACCGCAACGACCTGGAAGAAGAACGCAGGCTCTTCTATGTAGCGGTGACACGCGCCAAGGAACGCTTGTGGATCACCTATGCCAACAGCCGCTATCGCTTTGGCAGCCTGGTGCAGAACGAACCCAGCCGCTTCATAAAAGAAGTACCCGCATCTTACATAGACACTACTTACACAGGTATAGGCAACAAAGGCCCCATAGGTGGCAACACCAGGGGTGGCGGCCTCTTCGGCGAGCAATCGTTCGATAAAGTACCATCACTGAAGAAGCTGGCCGATAAGCTTGCCGCGCCAAAGCCATCGACACACACACCTACCGCCGACTTTGCTGCCGATGATACCACCGACCTGCAGGTAGGCATGCAGGTAGAGCATCAGAAATTCGGCTTCGGCAAGGTGCTGACCCTTGAAGGCGGCACGCAGAACCGCATCGCAGCCATAGATTTCGGCACACATGGGGTGAAGAAGATAATGCTCAATTTCGCCAAGCTGCGTATAGTGAAATAGTAATTACTACCCGGCTACTATATCGGCCCATTGGGTATGCTGTTGTATATAAGCCGCTACCATAGGGCAATACACCCTTATGCGCAGCCCATGCGTGCGTGCATGTTCCAGCACATGCTTTATAAGGGCATCTCCCACACCGCTGTCCTTTGCAGCCGGTGGCACCGTGGTCTGCATCAGCAGCATATCGCCCTTTAGCCACCTGTATGTAAGGGTGGCCGGTATACCCTGCGGCATTGTCGCCTCAAAGCGGAATTCCCGCTTGTTGTTCACTATATCGTAGTGCTGTTGCATATACTTATGCGGCAAAGATACACAGCCTCGAAGGCCCCTCGCCGGCGCATCACAAAAAATATGTTGCTATCTGTGCGGTATTCCCTACTTTTGCATCCGCATAGGTGCCCGCTCTAACAGGCGAGCTTAAAAGGGAACCGGGTGAGAATCCCGGACATTTCCCGATGCTGTATGCTCCATTTTTTAAGCCTCTTGCGACCTGCAACAGCCACTGCCGAAAACACCGGTGATACCGGATGGGCGGGAAGGCAGCAAAGAGGTGGAGCGAGTCAGAAGACCTGCCTTTGCACCCCATATACGGGGACGAACTTATCGCTGCTTTCGGGACAAAAAGCACAGGTGAGAAAAAGGCAGGGCATACCCTGCACTTATCATATCTGGATCTGCCGCAAGCTGCATAAATGACCGTGTTTTTTTTAAACCAGTTCTATATGCGCAAATTTACATTAATGCTTTCCGCCCTTGCAATGGGCACCTCTGCCCTCAGGGCGCAAACAGTGGCTACCTTCGAGGCGCTATCCCTCGCACATGCCGACACCTTCTACACCAACTACACAGCATCGGGCACCGATGTAGGCTTTGCCAACGGTATGGCCTATTTCCCCTGCGTATACGATGCTGCCTGGGGCGGCATCTGGACATCCGGCTGGGCATACTCCAACATGACGGATAGTGTCACTAGTGGTTTCACCAACCAATATGCTGCAAAGGCCGGTATAGGCCATGCCGGATCGGAGAAATATGTAGTGGCCAACGCCTTTGGCGGTGTAAAGGTAAAGCTCACCGATGCTGCCATCGGGCACCCTGTAAAAGGCTGCCGCATCACCAATAGCACCTATGCCTACAACAGCATGAGGGATGGCGATGGCTTTGCCCGCAAGTTCCACAATGGCGACTGGTTCATGCTTGTGGCGAAGGGCTACTACCATGGTGTAAAGAAGACAGACAGCGTTGGCCTATACCTTGCCAACTTCCTTCAGCCCGACTCTAATGACAACTACATACTGCGTACCTGGGAATGGATGGACCTGGAACCACTGGGCAAGGTAGACAGTATAGAGTTCACCCTGGCCTCTACCGATGTAGGCTCCTTCGGCATGAACACACCTGCATACTTCTGCATGGACCACTTCACTACCTACGAAACATTCGATACCTCCACCCCTCCTCCCACATTCACCGCTGGCCATGAGGTCGCACAGACCATCAGGGTATATCCGCAGCCCGCCACCGACCGTCTCTTTATAGACCTGCCGGACAATGCCCCTGTGCACATGACCGTAGTAGGTATGGACGGCAAAGTAATACTGACCCTCGACAATGCTGCACCACACACCGAGATAAGCACCACATCGCTGCCTGCAGGCATGTACCTGCTGCAAATAACAGGCGATGGCCGCAAGGCTGCCATCCGCTTTGCAAAACAATAGTTCTTCCGGGTGCCCCGTGACGTATCTTTGCGCCACAGGGCACCCTATAATCAATAGCAATTCCAAATAGTACCATGAGAGCCTTATTATCTATAGCAGCTATAGCGCTGTGCAGTGCTGCACATGCACAGTTCGCACCGCAGGCCGGTGTAGCAGGCAGCACGGCCATACCATCTTCCAGCCCGTTGTTCGCAGGCTGGGCCACCTCGTGCACGGTGCAGCGTGGCTATATAGACATCGCCGACCCACCGGCAGGCCTTACCTCTCTGGGTGACCCGGCCAATGCCACAGGCATGTCCAACAGCTCTATAGTATCGCTGGGCGATAGCGGCGTGGCCACCCTCACCTTCAGCGGCCACCTGTACAATGGCAGTGGCCCCGACTTCGCTGTATTCGAGAACGGATTTGCCGACCCCGCCGACCCTTCTATGGCCTTCCTGGAGCTGGCCTTTGTAGAGGTGAGCTCTGATGGAGTGACCTTTTTCCGTTTCCCTGCCACCTCCAATACACCTGTAAGCCCACAGGTACCCGGATCGGGCGTATATATGGATGCCTCCAAAGTGCACAACCTGGCAGGCAAGTACATATCAGGCTATGGCACACCCTTCGACCTGCAGGACCTTGCAGGCACACCCGGCCTCGATGTGAACAATATCACCCACATACGCCTGGTAGATGTAGTAGGCTCGGTCAGCGGGCATTCCTCTACCGATAAAGAGGGCCAGGTCATCAACGACCCCTACCCTACCAACTTCCCATCGGGCGGCTTCGACCTCGATGCCGTGGGCGCCATCCACCTCATCAGTACCGGTATAGATATAGCAGGCCCTGCCTTGCAGGCCGCCATATTCCCCAACCCCGCTACCGACAAGGTCAATATCCGCATCGCACATGCCATGGGCAACACCCGGCTCACGCTCACTTCCACTACAGGGGCTGTGCTGCTACAGGCACCCATAACAGGCACTACCGCAGAGCTGAGCATAGCAAAATACCCCGCCGGTATATACTACCTTTCCATTTCTGACGATAACGGCAACACATGGACAGGCAAGCTGGCAAGATACTGATACTGCTGTACTTGCTGCTCTGCACAGCCTCCTGCGTAAAGGACAGACCCACACCGCGCGGCAACACCTATTCTGCCAAGGGCGATGTATACATTGTATGCGAGGGCAACTTCGGCACGGGCGATGCATCTCTTTATACCTACGACCCTGCTACAGACAGTGTGTACGGCGACCTGTACAGCGCCGCTAACGGGCAGCCGCTGGGAGATGTGTTCCAGAGCATGCTCCGCATGGGCGACAGCCTCTACCTCTGCATCAATAATTCTGACAAGATAGTGGTGCTGAACGCCACCGACCGCAAACTGGCAGGCACCATCAGCATACCCAAGCCGCGCTATATACTGCCCACGGGCAATGGCAAGGCATATGTATCTACCCTATACAGCCACAACATATACACCATAGACGTACACACCCTACAGGTGACAGGAACTATAGCCCTGCCCGACAGGAACCCCGAGGGTATGTGCCTGCACAATGGCAGCGTGGTAGTATGTCCGTGGGATACCTTGTGCAACAAGGTCTATCAACTGGATGCCGCTACAGGGCACATAACAAGGTCGGTGGCACTGCCGGGCTATTCGCCGCATGCTGTAGTAGTAGACAAAGACCAGATGCTGTGGGTGATGGCCGGTAATGTGACCAAAAAGCGCAGGGCCACCCTCAGTCGTATAGACCCATCTACAGGTACAGTGCTGAAGACCTATACATTCCCCGAGAAGACAGATCCTATAAAACCCATCTTCAATGCCACACGCGATACACTATACTTCATACAGGTAAAATATGACGGCAGCACTGCAGACAATGGTATATACCGCATGAGCATATACGATGCGGCGCTACCCGCTACTGCCTTTGTACAGGGCACCAAGTACCAGTACTACTGGGCGCTGGGTATAGAACCGGCCACAGGCCACATATATGTGGGCGACCCAAAGGGCTTTGTGCAAAAGGGCAATGTGACCGTATACCGGCCCGATGGCGCTCTTGTTACTACTTTCCTTACCGGGCTGGGGCCGGGTATGTTCTATTTCAAATAAGCAGCCTCCTCATTGCAGCAAAAAAACAGGGTACCTCTTGCGAGATACCCTATACAGATCGTTTACCGCCATTCATCACTTTCTTTTCATCACGGCCTCTATCTCCTCAGTGGTTATGGGTATGCCTTTGAAGAGGTCTATGTTACCGCTCTTGGTCATCCAAATATTGTTCTCTATGCGTATGCCCATCTGCTCCTCCTCTACATATATACCCGGCTCTATGGTAAAGAGCATGCCCTCTTTTACGGCATCGGTATAGGAGCCCACGTCGTGTACCACCAGGCCCAGGTGATGCGATACCCCATGGTAGAAATACTTGCGGAAGGCAGGGTCGGCGGGGTCTTGGTTCTTTATATCGCTCTTGGTGATGAGGCCTATCTTCAGCAGTTGCTTCTCCATCTCGGCATTGATGCTCTTTACATAGTCGGGGAAGAGTATGCCCGGCTTCAGTATGCTCTTGCCATGGTTGTGTACGGCCAGGCAGGCATCGTATACTTCCTTCTGCCTCTTGGTGAATTTTCCGTTCACAGGTATGGTACGCGTCAGGTCGGCATTGTAGTTGCCATACTCTGCGCCAAAGTCCATCAGCAGCAGCTCGCCGTCCTTGCACTCCTGGTTGTTCTCCTCATAGTGCAGGGTACGCGCCCTGTCGCCCGATGCTATGATGCAGCCATAGGCATGGCCCGTGGCCCTGTTGCGCAGGAACTCGTGCGTTATCTCGGCCTCTATCTCATACTCCATCACACCCGGCTCCACGAATTTCAGCACCCGGTCGAACGCTTTTGCCGTTATGGCTATGGCCTGCTTCGTTACTTCTATCTCTTCCTTGGTCTTCACTGCGCGCAGCTCCTTCATTATACGCGCCGCGCGGTCGTAGTTGTGCGCGGGATATTTCTTCATCAGGTCGTGTACAAAGGCCAGGTCGGTGCGGGGTAGTTCCACATCCAGCCTGTTGTGCTCGTTGGTGTTCACATACACCACATCGGCGCTGTTCATCATCACCTGCAGCATGGTATCAAAACCATCCAGCCACTGCACATTGCTTATACCCGATATGGCCGTGGCCTCATGCTTGCGCAGCTTGTGACCCACCCATTTTTCCAGCATATCGTTGGGCCGCAGCAGTACCAGTACCTCGCGCATGTTCTTATCGGGGTTGTCGGGGTATAGCACCACTATCGTCTTTTCCTGCACTATGCCCGATAGCCACATCACATCGGCATCGGGCTTGTAGCCATACACGCCATCGCCGCTTTTGGGAAAGGTAGGGCTGGCCGGGAAGATGGCCACAGAATTGGGCTTCATTTTTTTGATGTACCGCTGCCTGTTCTGCTCGTATAGTTTGGATGGTATGGGTGTGTATTTCATTGAAAGACCATTTTATGGCTGTGAAGTTAATTCGACAATTCGACAATTCGTGCAAAGGGGTATTTGAGGGGGGATGCGAACAAAAAAGCCGCGCATCTCATACCTCCCGGCCGGCAAGTTTTAGGGCGGTATTCGGGCAAATGGCGTAGGTTTGTAGCCATTAGTAGTACATGTTGCTGAAGAGATCGCTGTTTTCCCTTTTACTGATGGGGTGCGCATATGGCAGCTCTGCCCAGGTGGACAGGACCGCCACGCAGCCGCGCATCCTCCTGCTGCTCGATAGGTCGAGCAGTATGACCCTGCCATGGGAGGGCAACCGCATCAAAACGAAGGTGGCCGATGAGCTCATCCTCCGCCTGATGGACAGCGTGTACCGGGTGAATAGCGATGTGGAGTTCTCCCTGCGTGTTTTCGGGCACCAGTCTACCGTGCAGGAGAACGACTGCCATGACACCCGCAACGAGGTACCCTTTGCCAAGGACAATAAGCTGCAGATGGAATACCGGCTGGACGATATAAAGCCGCTCGGTGTCACCTCTATAGCCTATGCCCTGCAGCAGGCCGCCGAGTACGACCTCATAGATGTGAACCGCAACGCCTATAGCATCATCCTCATTACCGATGGGGGCGAAAGCTGCGGTGGCGATATATGCGCCGTCATGAAGAAGCTGGCCGAAAGCAAGGTGTTCTTCAGGCCCTACATCATCAACCTCGAGAGCAGTGCCTCCGTACGCGCGTCCTACACCTGCATGGGCGACTACCTGGAGGTGACCAGGGGCAGCGACATACCCACGGCCGTGAGCACCATAGTAAGGGCTTTCCGCCCCGTTATAAATGTAAATACCAAAGAGTACACCAGTATAAAGGAAGTGGCCGCAAAGTCGCCCACGGTAATGGGTGTGACCATACCTACAGTAAAGGTCTCAGACACCGTGAAGACGGTGGTCACCATGCCGGTACCTGCACCACCTCCGCCACCTGCACCTAAGAGACCCACGCCCGAGGTCATAAATAGCCTGCCGGTCTCCGGCATGGCCATGGTCAGGATATATGCGCCCACGCCCGTGCTCACCGCCGCCAGAAAGGTAGCACCCTACAAGGCCGTAGTGACCGAGGAAGCGCCGCCACCACCGCCTGCGCCAGAGCCCAGGCCGGTAGTGAATGTGGATAAGGTAGCACCTGCCGGTATAGTAACTATAAAGATGCCGCTGGTAACACCCGCAGGCGCACGCCTCACGCGCGTAAGCCCCTATGTGGCCGTGGTACCCGACGAGCCCTGGCAGCGCCCCGCACTGCAGGCGATAGACCGCCTGGCAGGTGGCAAAGCCGGCGCCATGACCATGGACCGTCCCCGCCAGCCCATTGCAAAGGAAAGGGCAGTGGCGCCATACAAGCCACTCATAGTAGAGGAACTGCCGCAGTTGCCGCCGCCCGAGAAGATAGCCAGGGTAGTACCCATGCCTGCCAAGCGAATAATGACCTTCATACTGCTGGAGAATGGTACAGAATCGCGCCTGCGCAGCAAGATACCACCACTGCCCCCGCTGAAGTTCGATGCCGAGCCACCGGTAGCCGTAAAGCCCGTTACACCCACTAAGCCGGCCGTACCTGTGAAGCCCGGCCCAAAACTGCCCGAGCCTAAGATAGCCGAATACACCATAGAGAAAGAAGATGCCGAAAAGACCACGGTAGAGGTATACTTCACCAATGGTCATGGCAAGTTCTTCCCCACTACGCCGCAGGTGCTTATACTGGAGCCCGGTACCGATAAGATGGTGAAACGTTTCTACCGCACGGTAGATGCCGATGGCAACCCCGACCCGCAGGAGGGCATACCGCCCGGCACCTACAAGCTCGCCTTCTCCGAAACGCGCAGCCTGGTGGTGAACAATGTAGTGATAGAGCCCAACAAGCGAAACAAGGTGATAGTGACGGTGAAGAAGGCCAGTCTCAGCTTCGAGTATGGCGGCAACCTGGGCAGGCCAGTGAAGGAATTCGAGGCCGTGGTAATAGAGCGCAACAAGGTAGAGGGTGGCTCTCTGTAGTAAGGCAGAAGTGTACCGAGAAGCTGGAGTATGAGCCCGGCAACTACCATATCGAGATCAACACCTTTCCTATGGACAGGCGCAATATAGACCTCGACTTCAACGAGAAGGTGATCACTATATTGCAGCCCGGCTTTGCCAAATTCGTGGCAGAAGAAGGCATGAATAGTGTGACCCTGTACCAGCGCCTGGCCGACAAGTATATGTCTTTCTTCACCCTGCGCCTTGCAGACCCCGTGGCGCAGCACCTGCAGATACAGCCCGGCGAATACCAGGCCCATTATCACAAGGCCGGTGGCGGCCCCGGCGGGCAGGAAAAAGTTGTGCCCTTTGTCATAAAGGCTACGGAAGAGACGGTAATAGAGCTTAAGTAATGTTCGGCATCACCCGGCATCATACACATTTCAATAAATAATACCACTACCCATATGCATACCATCCATACCCATGTCATCAACTCAGCCGCGCCCGAATATGCCGAGGTCTTTGCGCTGAGGGAAGAGATATTGCGCAGGCCGCTGGGCATGTCTCTGCACAACGAAGACCTCTCGCGCGATCATACCGATGATATAATGGTAGGCAAGGCCGATGGCCGTGTCATAGCCTGCCTCATGCTGCATCACCTCGATGACGGGCAGGTGCAGCTTCGCCAGATGGCCGTCTACAACGAATGGCAGGGCAAGGGTATAGGTCGCCAGTTGGTGGCTGCCGCCGAAAGGTATGCCGCCGGCAAAGGCTACAGCACAATGGTGCTGCATGCCCGCGAGGTGGCCATGGGCTTCTACCGCAGTATGGGCTACCGGCAGGTAGGCGATATGTACCACGAGGTAGGCATACCGCACTATACCATGGAGAAAGACCTACACGCATCAGCATAAAAATATAAAGGAGCCCATGGGCTCCTTTATATTTTTATAATAGTTCATTTGCATACGGTCCATCACCCTCTCCTTCGGAGAGGGACGGGGAGAGGCCCCTAATAAAGCCTCCAGCGTATGCCCAGTGTCTGCGGGAAGTGCATAAGGCGGTAGTGCGATATAGGCGCTGCCCAATGGTCGCCGGTGGTATGCACATCCACATAGCGCAGTGCCAGCTCGGCATTCACACCAAAGCGCGGGGTGATGTAGTAGATGAAGCCCGTCTGCAGGCCCAGCGTATAGCCCATGCCCGATCCATAGTTCACACCATTCGTATACCGTACGCTGGAATCGGTGGCAAGCACGCCATACGAGCGCGAACCATCGTTCACAGTGTTCACCATACCCGCCTGTGCGCCAAAGTATAGGTTGGCACGGTTGAAGGTGGTGAACTGCGAGTAGAAGGGTATCACATAGTTCATCTGTACCGATGAGGTAATGGCGTGGTCGGCTATCAGGAATTTTACCTTGTAGGGGTTCAGCGGCTTGCCATAGCGGTCGTCCATCTGCCATTCTCCAAAGCTCTCCCAACGGCGGTTGCCTATGTCCACAGACATCATCCAGTGCCAGTTGAAATAATAGCTGGCCCGCAGCGAATAATCCTTCGATACGTTGGTGCTGTTGCCGCTGTAAACTGCAGGTGGGCCGTCGGGCCTTGTAATGGTACTATAGCCGCCATTCACGCCTATCTCCCAGCGGTATACCGGGGGTAGGTTCTGCGCGAATGCACCGCCCGCAAAAGCCACATATATGGCTGCGGTAAGCAGGAATGACCTCATACTATGAGCTACGGTTTTATAAATTAAGTATCAAATCTAAGCAATTTTTTTTGCTGTCAAAGCAATTCCGGGCAACAATGTGCCGATAGCGGCAAATGAGCCCTCGCTCCGCCACCGGGGATCACAGCGGCAGCACAGGCAGGCAGCACATCTCCACAGCTTCTTATTCCATGCCCAAAGGAGCGAAGATCACCCCAAAAAAGTCCCTCTTCTTATGCTACTTTTTTGTTGTTAAATACCTTTATAAAAACTATCTTTGTAAGGCTGAATATCCGGTCATATGGCCGGATATTGTTACATATTAAGACCGTTCGGGGAACGCACTAGCACGCTCTCCAACGGCACAGATACACATTAGAAGATACATGGAAACAGAAAATGAGGTAGTAAAAGCCCCTGCAGAGTACGACGCGGGGAGTATACAGGTTCTGGAAGGTTTGGAAGCGGTGCGCAAACGCCCCGCGATGTACATAGGCGATATAGGCGTGAAGGGCCTGCACCACCTGGTGTACGAGGTAGTGGACAACTCTATAGACGAGGCGCTGGCAGGGCATTGTAAGAACATAACAGTGACCATACATGCCGACAACTCTATAAGCGTGCTGGACGACGGCCGCGGCATACCTACGGGCATGCACCCCAAAGAGGGTCGGTCGGCACTGGAAGTGGTGATGACGGTACTGCATGCAGGTGGCAAGTTCGATAAGGACAGCTACAAGGTATCGGGCGGGCTGCATGGTGTGGGGGTGAGCTGCGTGAACGCGCTGAGCACTGTGATGCACACCACTGTCTTCCGCGAGGGCAAGATATTCGAGCAGGAGTACCGCACGGGCATACCACAGTATGCAGTGCGCGAGATAGGCACCTCTACCAACAGGGGTACCCTGCAGCATTTCTGGCCCGATAATACCATCTTCAAAGAAACAGTATACAACAGGGAGATACTGGCAGGTCGCCTGCGCGAGCTGTCTTACCTGAACAAGGGTATACGCATAGTACTGACCGACAACCGCGAATTCGCAGAGGATGGCCAGCCACTGAGCGAGACCTTCTTCAGCGAGGGCGGTATCATAGAGTTCGTGCAGATGCTGGACCGTACCGGCAAGCGCGATCCGCTGCTGGCCACACCCATATTCGTAGAAAGCTACGACAAGGAATCGAACGTGGCGGTAGATGTGGCACTGAGCTACAACACCTCTTACAACGAGCATATCTTCTCCTACGTCAACAACATCAATACCATAGAAGGTGGTACGCACGTTGCGGGCTTCCGCCGCTCTATAACGCGCGTATTCAAATCTTATGGCGACAAGAACAAGCTGTTCGAGAAGGCCAAGGTAGAGATAACGGGCGACGACTTCCGCGAAGGCCTGAGCGCCATCATATCGGTGAAGGTGCCGGAGCCACAGTTCGAGGGACAGACCAAGACCAAACTGGGCAATAACGAGGTGATGGGCGTGGTGGACGTATGCGTGAGCCGCGTATTGGACGCCTACCTGGAAGAACACCCCAAAGAGGCCAAGCTGATAATAGACAAAGTGATACTGGCCGCACAGGCACGCGCAGCAGCACGCAAGGCACGCGAGATGGTACAGCGCAAGAGCGTACTATCGGGCGGGGGCATGCCCGGCAAACTGGCAGACTGCTCTGAGCGCGACCCCGAAAAGTGCGAGCTGTACCTGGTGGAAGGAGATTCGGCCGGTGGTACTGCCAAGCAGGGCCGCGACCGCAGCTACCAGGCCATACTGCCGCTGAGGGGTAAGATACTGAACGTAGAAAAGGCGCAGGAATATAAAATTTACGAGAACGAGGAAATAAAGAACATGTTCACTGCATTGGGCGTATCCATAGGTACACCCGAGGACCCCAAGGCGCTGAACCTGACAAAGCTGCGCTACCACAAGATCATCATAATGACGGATGCCGATGTGGACGGATCGCACATAGCCACCCTCATACTTACTTTCTTCTACCGCTATATGAAAGAACTGGTACTGCAGGGCTATGTATACCTGGCACAGCCACCGCTATACCTGGTGAAGAAAGGCAAGGAAGGCAAATATGCCTGGACCGAAGAAGACCGTAAGGCGGCCATAGAAGAGCTGGCAGGCGGCAAGGAAGACTCGGTGAATGTGCAGCGCTATAAAGGTCTGGGTGAGATGAACGCAGAGCAATTGTGGGATACCACCATGAACCCCGGAACACGCACGCTGAAGCAGGTGACCATAGAAAGCATGACGTATGCCGATGAGATATTCTCTATGCTGATGGGTGATGAGGTACCACCTCGCCGCCAGTTCATAGAGACCCATGCCAAGTATGCCAAGATAGACATCTAGGTATTCGAGACCGGGTATTAGGAATTAGTTATTAGGCGGCTGAGATCTCAGCCGCTTTTTTTGTGGGCATAGCAGAACACCTAGTCTTTTGCGAAGCGCGTCCTTATGACCATAGGCTTCTTGTCTCTGAGCAATGTTATGACCACAGAGTCGCCTGCGTGATAAGTACCCAGCACATCTTTGTAGGCGAATATATTCTTGATGTTCTTCTTATCCAGTGCAGTGATGATGTCACCTGCCTTTATGCCTGCCTGTGCGGCTGTCTGCCCCGGTAGCACATCGTTCACCCTTACACCGTCTCCACTGGTAGTATACCAGTAGTCGGGCTTTATGCCCAGGGTCACATTGGTCTTAGGCTGCTGTGCCGGCAGGGCGCCGCTTACACAACACAATGTGATGACCATACTGCAGGTATTTATAATGGCTTTACCTCTTGTCATATCCTTACATTTTTTTCACGCCATCTTCCAGGGCACGGAGTAGCAATATCATATTCGCATTGCGCCCTAGCGCATTCAGTATGCTGCGCATTATAAGGCCTTCGGTTTGGGATGTTTCGGTTATGGTGACCCTTGTATAGCCACCCACCGGCACCAGCGTGAACTGCCATGTGCCATGCATCCCGAAGTCGCTCTTGTCCATTCGGATCACCATCAGGTCTTCAGGCCGCTGCTGCAGGGCGGTATAGTACATATCGCCTACAAGCAGGGTGTGCTCGCGCCAGCGCCTGGGGCCATTGGTGCCATCTTCAAGCATCTCTACCGAGCGTACTTCATGCCTGTTGGCATCGAACATACGGGTATCGGCCAGCAGGGCCCATACCTTAGCTGCGGGTGCATGTACGATGCGGGTCTCGCTGCCATAGTAAGGCACATGGGCAAAAGCGCCCATTATCAATAAGACCATGAAGAAAAGCAGCGGTATACATGCTATGATAAGGAGTATCCTCCCTACTTTACCCGTGCGTTTCTGGGGAAGAAGTGAGCTCATAGAATGTTCGTTCTTACAGGTTGTCAATAGCATTGGTAGCGTTACCCCTCACCCACTGGCGCGCAGCCATCACCAGCACTGCCGATAAAACAAAGGTGAGGCCCAGCAACATTATCTGGCTGGGATTATCCCCCTTTCGCACCTCGCCTATGAAGTGCGCAGCATTGGCGCCCAGGTATAGTATGGATAATACCATATTCACCTTCCTGGCCACAGCGCCGGCATACCACATCAACGTTACGGCATATAGCAGCGGCAGAAAATGGAAGGCCGTCCTTATGATCAGTATCGTGGGCGGCACCGTACCATTGGCGCCTGCCTTTCTTACGTCTATACCGTAAAAGATCTCGCTTACATGGTAATCGAAATGCAGTATCATGCATATCACCAGTATCACCCACAAGAGTACTATACGCAGCTGGCCGCTCATACACTATATATTTATTGCCGTGAACCCGGCATCATTAAAAAAAGTACAGACAGAAAAAGCGCACATAGCAGTACGCAGGTGGGAGCAAGAGAACACCACAAAGAAAAGAAAGTTGCGGGGCGGTAGTTTATATTTTCGGGAAATACCGCGGCTAGAAAATTATCTTATCCAGCGGCACATCGTGCGGCTCTGCCGGAAATTCAGAAATGTACTGGAAAGGATAGCATATACCCAGCTTATACCCCGGTGGCATAGAGGCGAAGTACACATCGTAATAGCCCGACCCATAGCCCAGCCTGTAGCACCGCCCGTTATAGCCTATGCCGGGCACTATGAAGAGATCTATGTTGCCATTGTATTCATTATTACCTGCTGGGTGTTTGGTGCCGAAGCGGCCTTCTTCCAGCTCATCGAGCGAGGTAAGCACAAGGTTCTGTATGGTACGCTTGGGCAACGACCTTGGGCATATTATGGTATGGCCTTTCGCCAGCAGGTCCCGCAGCAGGGGGTTGATATCTATTTCGCTACCAAAGGGGATATATGAGTGAATGACCTGTGCCTGCCGCTCTGTGATGATGTCCATTATCTTGCTGCACATCTGCCTGTCCCATTCGCGCTTCACATCTGCCGACAGGCCGTCTCTTTGCGCAAGCATGTCTTTCCGTAGTATCGCTTTTTGTTCTTTGGGTGTCATGGACAGATGTTTACTACAATATTAGGCTATCGGTGGGGTATTTTTCTTACTCCCTGTCGCCCAATTGACCGATATTTGCCGTATATGAAGAAGCTGCTGTTGATATCGGTAATGGCAATGGCTACATGTGCCTATGGCCAGATGAAGGTAGACACTACGCGCACCAGCGTTACCGTGCGGCAGACAGTGGCCTCGGCGGTAAAGACCTTATCGATATACAGGGCCTTTGTACCCGGGCAGGGCATGCGCTACCTGGCGGTATACCAGCCTACAGCAGCAGAGCTGGGCGAGGAGCCCGATATATCGAGAATGAAATTCACGGATGAGGCGGTGCGTATAAAGGCAATGCTGGATGCTGCCCTTGCACAGAAGCCGCTCAACTTCTCGCGCCTCTCCATCAACCTGCTGCCATATATAGACCTTACAGCGCGCCTGGTAGAGCTCTATTCCACATCGAAGGAATGGAACGACTACCTGCAAAAGAATGCAGCCTCGCTGCGCAAGTCGGTGACGCTGATGGACGGATCGGAGGTGACGGAGATATCTTATGACATACAGGTGGCAGCGGCCGTATTTGAGAAAAGTGATATGCTGAAGGAACTGCAGGAACTGTTCGGGCCATATGGCTATACAGTAACACAGGGCGGTTTTCCCGATGAGCACCAGCAACTGGTGAGCACCGACAAACTGATGCTGCTGGGCAAAGACCCCAACCTGTTCGTACCTGCGCCCAATACATTCATCAACCTTTTAAAGACAAAGAAATAAATGGGCAGCTATAGCATAGGAGAGGCGATAAACCTGCTGATAGAGCGCTCGCACTGGAAGCCCAAAATGCTGGCGCTGCGCATGAGCCAGGAGTGGGAGGCCATTACCGGCAAGGCTATAGCCAAATATACACGGTCGGTAAAGCTGGAAGGAAAGACGCTGCACATATATACCGATGTAGCTGCACTGAAACAGGAGCTACAGTATGGCAAGGAACAACTGATAGTGCGCATCAACGAATACTTCAACGAACGGGTCGTAGATAGTATAGTTGTCAGGTAAGGCACATCTCTTCACAGTATTCCCCTTAGATATTCTTTGAACGCACAACGGCTTTCCTTTCGGGAAAGCCGTTGTGCTTCTATCGTGTATCGTATGTTGTCTACTTCTGCATCACGAAGTGGAAGGTGCGTACCTCTGTGGCCGTGCGCAGGTTCAGCATATACATGCCGTTGGCAAGGTCGCCACCCAGCTGCAGTTGCTCATCTATCGCACCGTTCTGTACCCGTACCACACCACGGTATACAACCTGGCCCAGTACATCCACTACATCCACGTTCACTTCCTTAGCATCACCACCCACAGTACCGCGTACCGTGAACCTGCCGCTGTTCGGGTTGGGCAGCAGGCGCACATCCGTACCAGTGGCCGTGGTGCCCACACCCAGAGGGCTCACCTTCATCGTCACCGTCTCAGTGCCCACAAGGCCTGCACAGTAACCGCCGCTCGTCACCTCTGCCGTCACCTCATCGCCATCCTGGAGCTCGCTGCTCATGTACATCGCGTTCGTAGCGCCGCTCACCACCGTCCCGTTCACTGACCACCTGTACAGGGGCTCGCTGCCGCCATTGGCAACATGAGCCGTCAGCCTCACGTTCTGGCCCTCCGATATCGACAGCCCGGGGTTCGCGCTTATCGTCACCACAGGTGCCTGGGGCACCACCACACGCATCTTCACATCGCTGCTCACAACATCCTGAAGCCTGCACGGGAAGTTGCTCGTCATCTCGCACGTTATCACATCACCATTGGCAGGTACATACGAGTATACAGGACCCGCACCTACCGTCACGCCGTTCTTCTTCCATACATAGAACGGTGATGTACCGCCTGCCACGTCCGTAGCAGTATAGGTCACTGTA